>CAYZFL010000060.1:0-13118 GCA_964477785.1 uncultured Bacteroides sp. | reverse complement strand
GCTGACTCCTGCAAATGGTAATCGACTTTAGTCGCTTGCTTTGCAAGAATCAGCCTATTTTTTCTAATCTTCCCTAAAGTTTAGCGGACAGTAATAATTTTTGATAATATTTCAGTGCCTGGGAATATTCGCCCAAAGAATCATAAACAGAGCCTAAGTTGTTATAGCATATAGCAATATCGGCGTTTTCTTCCTCGGAAATATTGTTCAGAACATCCAAAGCTTTTTCGCTTAGAGTCAATGCTTCATGATATTTTCCCAAATCATAACTTAATGAACCGGCACTGTTTAAAGCAAAAAAATACTCATGCGAGTAAATGCCGTAGACCTGCTCTGTAAGGGAGATGATTTTTTGGTGGATTTCTTCGGATTGCTCGCGCCAGTTTTCAGACAGTTCGTTTCTAAGGACATTCAATTTTAATTCCAGCTCGGCGATGTTGTTCCTGAGACCCTGTTTGCCAAGTTCTATGTTCCTGAGGTTGCGGTCTATGTCGAGGTTTATGGCCGCTTCGTCGAGAATGGCGTTTGCTCCTCGGTTGTCGCCACGGTTGAAGAGCTCGATTGCATGCTGAAGCCTATCCGAAGCCGCCTGGTTGCTCAGACGGGTGATGGTAAGGGCTGTCTGCCAAAGGCTTTCCTCCATCTTCTGACGTTTTTCGGTAAGTTCGAGCAGTTCCTGAGCATATTCCGAATAGTCCGGGTCAGAGACTTCGGTGACTGCAAGAAGCTTGCGGGTCTTCCTGATGAGCTGGAGCAACTGGCGGTATTCGTCGTTGTTGCCTACGAATCCTACATTGTTCAGGTCGATGAATTCCTTTCCGGCGACGGTGACTTTTGCATCCCTCACCTCTACGATCCCGGCCATTGAATTTTTCTGCAATGAATTCTGGTAGTCGATAAACTGGAGGAGGAAATGTGATTTGAGGGCGTCTTCGTTTGAGAAAACGCAGTAGAAATGGCCGTAAAGGGCGGGGAAGCTATCTTTGAATTCCTTTAGCTCGGGAGAAAGTTCCTGTCCTGATTCCCTGAAATATACATAAAGCTTGCGGGGATTGAGACCTGCCTTGAGCTGATTGTAAGCGGTGTTGAGCTCGGTCTCGGTATACATGCCGAACTTGGTCCAATACAAGACCATGCATATTTCGCAGTCCTTCAGCTCCCGGTTGTACTCTTCCTGTTTATGGAGGGGCCCCATCGAAGCATCAAGATATTCCCACTTTACGAGCAGGATTGTCATTCCAATCTTGTTGAGGCTATAATTGAGATGTCCCACCATGTCGGCAAGGGCACGTCGTTCCTCAGTGAGTTCATCAGAAGAAGCGACAAAAATCTTGATAATCTTCAAGTTAAGGCTAATGGACGGTTTTTGACCGACTGGTTTGAAAAGGGGATAAGAAGGCTTTAGGTCTTATAGTCTCAGAAAATGCGGCCCCAGGAGGAGCGGTCGAGGCGGCGGTAGCCTATGGCCTCGGAGACGTGGCGCAGGGCAATGGCGGGCGATGCGTCGAGGTCGGCGATGGTGCGCGAAACTTTGAGGATGCGGTCGTAGGCACGGGCGCTCATGTCGAATTTTTTCATGGCATATTCCACGGCGGCAAGAGATTCCTTGTCGAGCCGGCACCATTCGGTGAGCATCCTGGGGCTCATCTGGGCGTTGCAGTAAACGCCGGGAATGGAGCGGAAACGCTCGTTCTGAATTTCGCGGGCGGCCATCACACGAGCCCTTATTGCGGCGCTTGGCTCGCCTTTTTCGAGCGACGAGAGCTTTTCGAAAGGTACGGGCGCTATCTCGCACTGAATGTCGATGCGGTCGAGCAGCGGGCCCGAGACGCGGTCGAGATAGCGGCGTATGGCCCCCGGCTGGCATGTGCAGGGTTTGGTGGGATGGTTGTAATAGCCGCAGGGGCATGGATTCATCGAGGCGACAAGCATGAACGAAGCCGGGTAATCCACTGAGTATTTGGCTCTTGAAACGGTGATATGGCGGTCTTCGACGGGCTGTCTCAGCACTTCGAGCACCTGACGGGAAAATTCGGGAAATTCATCGAGAAAGAGGATGCCGTTGTGGGCGAGAGAAATCTCGCCGGGCATTGGATTGGTGCCACCGCCCACGAGCGCAACCGGTGAAACGGTGTGGTGAGGCGAGCGGAACGGGCGGGAGGTCATGAGCATGGAGCCTTCGGGCAGACGTCCGGCCACGGAGTGAATCTTGGTCGTTTCCAGGGCCTCATGCAGGGTAAATGGCGGCATGATTGAGGGCAGACGTTTGGCCATCATTGACTTGCCGGCTCCCGGAGGTCCTACCAGAATGATGTTGTGTCCGCCAGCGCAGGCTACTTCAAAGGCTCTCTTGACACTTTCCTGGCCTTTGACATCGGCAAAGTCGAGGTCGCAGTTGAGACGGGCCTTCTCGAATTCGGCGCGGGTGTCGACCTCCACTCGCCTGGGTCCGGTGCCTGAGGTGGCAAACTCCAACACCTGGCGGATATGCTCCACGCCATAAATCTCGAGGCGGTCGACCACGGCGGCTTCGGTGGCGTTTGCCATGGGCACGATCATGCCTTTGAAACCTGCGTTTCGTGCGGCGATAGCCATGGGCAGGATGCCTTTGACGGGTAGAACGCTGCCGTCGAGCGAGAGCTCGCCCATAATCACGTATTTGTCGAAATCGTCGAACTTAATCTGCCCGTCGGCTACCATCACGGCAATGGCTATGGGAAGGTCGTAGGCCGAGCCTTCCTTCTTGACATCGGCGGGCGCGAGGTTGACGAGCACGTTAGTATGAGGAAATTCGAGGCCCACCTGCCTCAGGGCGGAGGTGATGCGCTCTTTGCTTTCCTTTACGGCGGTGTCGCCAAGGCCCACGAGAACGAATGAAAAGCCGCGGTTGACCGATGACTCAACTGTGACTATAATAGAATTGATGCCCTGAAGGGCGGCGGCGTAGCCTTTGGAAAGCATGTGACGATTGGTTTTATAGATTAATTATAAGCTGTTTAACTGAGACTGTAGGTCGGCGATCGACGAGCCTTTGTAGAGCACCTTGCCGTTGTGGTCGGTGAGGATATAGACAGGCAGAGACCTGATCTGCAGCACATCAAGGCCCGGGGCCGCAGGGCCGCCCGGAGCGTATCCGCGTCGCCATGAAACGGTGTCACGCTTTTCCTGAATTTCCCATAGGTCGAAATCGCTGTGGACCGAAAGCTCCATCATCGCCATGTCGGCGACAGGGCGCAGACGTCTCACTTCGCGGAGCGAGTCTTTCTGCGGGTAGTCACCGGTAGGAGCCTCATTGTTGACTATCAGTAGGTTCAGGGCTTTGGCCCTCATGTCGAGGACAAGCGCCGAGTCGGAGGATGAGATATAGCTGATTTCGGAAAGTTCTGTGGTAGAAGTTTTTTTCTGCCCGAGGTTTTCAAGCGAAGTGAGGGAAACAGACAGGGTAGGATATTCGGTGCCGAATTTCTGCACTGCCTTGTAGACGGCATCCGGTTCATATCCGGCCGTTTTGAAAAAGTCGCTCCATTTCTGAGCCATTTCCGAGCCCGAGGCAGTGAAACCTCCGCCGGTGGAACTCTTGATTTCCACTTTAATCTCGTCGCCGTCCTCAACAGGCACATAGGCGAGAGGCACATAGTTGTTGTCGGTGATTTCGAGCAGGGAAGGTTTGACAACGGAGCCGCCGATTTCAAACTTGCCTTCTTTTGAGACCGTCATGCCGCTGAGAAGCTGACTGCCTGCGGCATCGTAGTAAACATATCTCACGGTCATGCTCTTGCCGTCGGCCAGATGACCTTCGACTTTAAACTGCGAGGAGCCTCCGCAGGCCGTTACAACCAGCATAAGAATGGAGATGAGCAGCGTCTGCAGCGTAAAGGAGATGTGAATGTCAAGACGTAGGGTTTTCATCCTTAATGATTGGTTTTGGATCGTCGCATTCCGGAATCCGGAAGATTGAGAAATTAACAGAGCCGTATGCGCGGTGGTCGATAAATCCGGGGACTGACGAATAGTCGCGTATCTTTGAATGTTCGATGATGAAGTAACCGCCAGGAGCCACCATGCCCGAGGCGAGAACTGCGGGCACAACCTTCTCAAAGTCTGGAAGATCGTATGGCGGGTCGGCGAATACAATGTCGTATGCGCCTTTTGGAGCCGAGGCTATGAATCGGAACACATCGCCGCGCACGGGCGAGATGTTGCCGTCGTTGAGCTCGGCTGCCACTTTGCGAATGAAATTATACTGCACGGGTGCTTTTTCGACCGAAACCACCGAAGCGGCGTCGCGTGAAAGAAACTCGAAGGAGACGGCGCCTGTACCGGCGAAGAGGTCGACTACTCGTGCGCCTTCAATGTCGGTGAGATTCTCTATGACATTGAAAATATTTTCGCGGGCGAAGTCGGTTGTGGGGCGTGCCGTGATGTTTGTGGGCACGTTGAATCTGCGGCGTCCGTATTTGCCTCTTATTATTCTCATGAAATCAAAAGTTTAAGCGACTGTGGAAGGTCATCGGAAGATATATCCCCCTCGATATCGGGTGACATTGAGAGCAAGGGCACCACGCTCATGGCGGGGTCGGCTCCGGAGGCAACTGTCTTGAAGGTGATGAAATCCTTTGGCGAGGAACTGAGGAAAACAACCGACTCGGGGCGTTGGACGCGGTCGTCGGGCGTGTTTCCGTCGAAAGCCGCCTCAACGAAATAGACTGCGTCGCTCATTGTCCTGATGGCCGAACTTCCGGCAAGCGCGAGGCTGCCGTCTATGGCCACGGCATAGTCGGCATGGTCGCCTTTGGCTGAAATGAAGCAGCAGGCTTTGCGACGGCAGTCGCAGGAGGTGCCTTTTAGCAGGGCGTTGATTATGGGATTGAGACGGTGGCAGAATTTAATCTCGGGGAAAGTGCGTCGGAGGTAGGAGGCCATATCCTTGGGCATCGCGAAGGCTATGGAGCAGCTTGAACCGTCGACCGGAGCTATTTCTACGGCGATATCGTCGGCGGGCCACAGTGAGGCAGCGAGATCGCTGGCGGCGGCCTCGTCGGCCAGCTGGGGCGGCAGAAGCATATACCTTTCGGTATCGACACAGCAGGTCACGGAATCGTAGTCGCCGGCGATGCAGCGGCTGCCTTCATCGATGCCGTAGACGGCCGAGTTGAGGTCACGCAGGCTCACAGAACCGTTTCCGGCGGTTTCGAGGTGGCAGCGGCCGGCACTAAGCTTAGCCCCGTCTGAAGGGCGGATGACATAACAGAGGCCGCCTGTGCCTATCATGAGCACAAGCGAGCCCGCGCTATGCGTGTCTGATACTTTTCCCATTGATTATGAAAATGATTATTGTGGTTGCGGCGTGGAAATCAGAAGAACTTCACTTCCTTGCCGAGGATTGAGCTGAGGAGCTTGTTGGCCAGACGGGAAGCACCGAGACGGAAGTATTCGTTGGTGAGCCATTTCTCGCCGAGCACTTCCTTGATGATGGAGTAGTATTTCACGGCGTCCTCGGTTGTGGAAACACCACCGGCAGCCTTGAAACCTACCATACGGCCGGTCTTTTCGTAGTATTCCCTGATAGCGAGGGCCATGACGTAGGCTGCCTCGAGGGATGCGCCGGGATAAATCTTTCCGGTCGATGTCTTGATGAAGTCGGCGCCTGAATACATCGAAAGAATCGAAGCCTCTTTGATTCTCTTGGCGGTCTTGAGGCAACCGGTTTCGAGAATCACCTTGAGGCGACCGTCGCGACATGCTTCCTTCTGCTCGGCGATTTCATCGCACACGGCCTCATAGTCGCCCTCGAGGAAATTGCCGATGTTGAGTACGATGTCGATTTCATCCGCACCTGCCTGAACTGCAAGCGAGGTCTCGGCTATTTTCACCTCGTCGAAAGTCTGTGAAGAGGGGAACGCGCCGGAAACACAGGCGATATCCACATCGTTGACTTCGAGCACCGACCTTACGGTACCGGCGAAATTGGGATAAACGCAGATCGCGGCCACGTTTTTGAGCATGGGATATTCTGCATCGAAGGCGTTGACCCTTTCGGTAAACTGCGCTACCGACTGATATGAATCCTCGCTGCTGAGGGTAGTGAGGTCAATGGTGTTGAAAAGGAATTTGAAAACCTCTTCGTTGTAGTTCTCGTTGTAGTGTTTCTCCAGGATTTCGGCAATCTTGGCCGAAACTTCCAGGTCATCCTCGAGCACGCGGCTCGCGTTGATGGCGTCGTGGTATTTATCGCTCATAATTTTACGGTTTTAAGCGTTTTTACAGTTTTATGGGTTATGTTTTAATTTTTCGTTGAGACGGTGACGGTCTTTATCTCTAACGGTCTTTTTCAGCAGATTGTTCTTAAATGCCTCGGTGAGGTCGGTACCGGTCTGGTTTGCGATAGCGACGAGCACCCAGAGGAGGTCGGCGAGTTCGTCGGCTAAATGGGGCTCTTCTCCAGGCTTGAAGCTCTGCTCACCGTAGACGCGTGCCATCTGACGTGCAACCTCGCCGGTTTCCTCGGCGAGTACCGCCATGTTTGTGAGCGGCGAGAAATACCTCACACCCACAGATTTTATCCATAGATCTACAACTTGCTGAATGTCAGATAAATCAACTTTGGCGGCAAGTTCTTCGATGTGAGAAATACTGTCGCTGAGACTATCGTTGCAGATGTTTTTGTCCATGTCGCTTTGCTCCATAGATGCAAATTTAATTTTTTTCTTCAACTTCTGCAAGAGTAAGGGCTATGTCTTTTTGTATTTGGGCTTTGAGGGCGTCAAGAGAGTTGAATTTTATCTCTCCGCGGAGGAGTTTAATAAATTTGAGACTGAGCTTTTGGCTGTAAAGATTGCCGTCGAAGCCAATGATATGCGCCTCGACGCGGTAATCCGAACCGAGCATAGAGGAAACGGTGGGCCGATGGCCGAGATTTACAACGGAAGGGAATGTTTTGCCATCGGGCAGAATGGCAAGTGCAGAATAGACTCCGTCGGGCGGCATACACTGGCGGGAACTTATGTGAAGGTTTGCGGTGGGAACACCGAGCTTGCGTCCCAAACGGTCGCCGGTCTCCACAGCGCCGCTGATTTCATAGCGGCGTCCAAGAAGCAATGCGGCGCGCTCCATGTCGCCCCGCTCAATGGTACGTCTTATGACTGAGGAGCTTACCTTGCGGTCTTCTGCCGTTGCTTTGCCTGAAGGATTGTTTTCCCTGGAAACAGAGTCTTCGGGAAGAAGGAAGGGTGTGGCTCCGGTAACGACTACGCCTGCTTCCTTGCCTGCCCGGCGGTAATCTTCGAGCTTTTCGAGGCGGTCGCTGCCGAAACGGTGGTCATAGCCAATGACGATTTCCCTTACATAGTAATATTCACGCAACCAGCACATGAATTCAGCGGCTGTGAGCCGACGCAGACGGGGAGTGAAGGCGAGCGAGAGCACCCGGTCAACGCCCGCTTCCTGAAGCAGACGGGACTTTTCTGCGCTTTCGGGAGTAAGAAGTTTGGGGCATTTTTCGGGTTTGATATATCTCAATGGATGGTCGGGAAATGTAACGGCCAAAGGTGCAAGGCCTTTGCAGGCAGACTTGTCGAGTAACTGCGAAATGAGGTGACGGTGGCCACGGTGCAGTCCGTCGAACATGCCTATGGCGGCGATGCGACCTTTTCCCGATGCCGGATTATCTGATATCATAGGCTCAGATGCCATATTCACTGAGCAGGTTCATGAAATCTGTCCCGGGCTTGACGAGCAGGGCCTTGAAGCCGAGCTGCCGTGCGGCTATGATGTTGGCAGGTCCGTCGTCGAGGAATAAAGTCTCTTCCGGCTTGATATTCAGATGCTTCTCAGCATAGGTGAAAATCTCTTTGTCGGGCTTCATGCTTTTTGCCTCGAAAGAAGCGACAACACCCCCGGGGAAATAATAGTCGAGGTCATGGCCGTCCTGGCGGAAGAGAGCGGCGATTTTGCCATGCCACATTATGGCATTCGTATTTGACAGCAGGCAGACATTGTATTTCGCGGAAAGGTCGTGAAGCGCACGCAGACGGTCCACCGGCAGCCCGAGAAGGAACTTGCTGAAGGCCTCTTCTATTACCTCGTTTGTGGCTGCAATACGGCATTTCTCGGGAAGGACGGAGCGTATTTCGTCGAAAAATTCCTGCGGGGTGATAGCTCCGCTTTCGAGGCGTGCAAAGGCCCCTTTCTGCACATAGGCGTTGAGAAGTTCGTCGGGATTTTCAAGGCCTAATTCGCGGAAAGCCTCTTTGGAGCGGTCGATCGAGAGGTTTATGATCACGCCGCCCATGTCGAAAAGCAGATTGCGAATTTCGGCTGGGTCAAGGGGATAGTCTTTATTGAGGTCCTGTGTCATGATAGTTGATGGAGATGACGCAAATTGCCGGGGGAGCAGATTTATGCGCCGTTACTTTTTCTTATTGTCCTTTTGCGGGCGCAGGCTGTCGAGGCGCTGTTTCACAAAGGGAGTGGGGTTGATGCCGTAAGCTGCGGCGAGATATGTCTCTGCGTTTGCTTTATCGCCGGAGTTGTAATAATAGTTGCCGAGTTGAAGCATGGCGAGATAGTCGGCGGAATCTATTTTGATGATTTTCTGCCAGATGTCACATGCCTGCGGGAGGTCGCCTATGAGTGTGTAGCCTTTAGCGAGGGCGTGGAGATAGCGGGTGCTTTGTGGCAGACCGGCGAGCATGCGGCGGGAATAGTTGATGATTTCGGGGCCGTTGTCCCTGAATTCATAATATGGAAGCATGCGGGCCTCGATTGCTCGGGCTATCCAGGGGCAGTGGCGGCGGGCAGTGTTCATGAAGTCGACATAAGTCTCGCTCTGTCCGGCAAGGAATGACTGGCTTCTTACCTGACCGAGAATGGCGTCGAGGCTTACACCGTGATTCATCAGCGACTGCATAGTCTGCACTGCGAGCACGGAGTCGCCGAGAGCATAGGATGAAACTATTTCGCGTGCGCCGATGATGCTGTCGGCCGGGGCGTCGCTTAGGAGCAGGGTGTAAAAGGCCTGAGCCGAACCCCAGTCGTGCTCATGGAAGGCACGGTCGGCCTTTGCCGGAATCCCCGGGCTGCCGGCTCTGAGTGTCGAAGCGGTGGAAAAGAGCACGATGACTGCAAGCGCGACGGCAGCTGCTGCACTTGTTACCTTGCTGAGATGTCTAAGCCTTGATTTCATGAGAGTTTCAATATTTGAAAGACGAGCCGCCGAGAAATTCGCGCAATAGGCTCGTGGAGGGTATGAGGCTGATGCCGATGGGCAGGAAATAGCTCAGGAACTTGCGCAGGCGGTAAGCCTCGGCATATTCAGGCACATCGCGGGGTACGCGGCGCAGGATGTCCTCGCCCTGTTCCTTCATCACTCCCAATTCAAACAGCAGAGAGGAGTTAAATGTTGCATCGGCGTTTTCCTGATAGGGGAAAATCCATTTTTCCTCGCCGCGTCTCACGCTGGGCCAGCGGCGGATTGTCTCCTCGGCCGATGTGCCGCGGTATTTGAAGTCGCGTATGATTCGCCGCAGAAGGCGGTTGTCGGTGGTAGGTATCCAGTTGTGGTCGTCGATCGAGATGGTGGTGAGGGCAGAGACGTAGACGCGGAATTTCATCCGGTCTTCGATATGGGCTGTTAGCTCGGGATTGAGGCCGTGAATACCCTCGATGATGAGTATGCCGCGGTCGCCGAGCTTTGCCTTGTTGCCCTTGTAGGTGCGTTTGCCGGTTTCGAAACTGTAGGTGGGCAGCTCCACTTCCTCGCCGTCGAGTATGCGGTTGAGGTCGGCGTTAAACTGCTTGAGATCGAGGGCGTAGAGCGACTCGTAGTCATAGTCGCCCGACTCGTCGCGGGGCGTGTGCTCGCGGTCGACGAAGTAATTGTCGAGCGAGATGAGCTGGGGCTTGAGCAGGTTTGTCATCAGCTGGATGCTGAGGCGCTTGGCCGTGGTGGTCTTGCCTGAAGAAGAGGGACCGGCCACGAGCACTATCCTTGCTCCGCCCTGGCGGTAACGGCGTGTGATTTCATCGCTTATGCGGCTCAGAATTTTGTCGTGGAGAGCCTCGGCCACGTTGATGAGGTCGGCCGTGCGGCGTTTCATCACCGTTTCATTGAGCTCGCCAACGTTGCGAATGCCTATGATGTGGTTGAAGTCGACATAGTCCGTGAAAGCCCTGAACATCTTTTCCTGAGGCACATACTGTGGCACAGCGGGCTTGTCGGCGGGACTTGCCGGATCAAGTCCGTAAAGCAGGAAGCCCTCTTTGTAGAGCCGGAGGTCGAAGACGGCGAGACAGCCGGTCGACGGGGCGAGCACTCCGTAGTAAGAGTCGCAGAGATCATCGAGCTTGTAATATGTGGTGTAAAGCTCCCTTACGGTCTTGAGCAGGAGCATTTTGTCATCGAGATGCTGTTGCTCGAAAATTTTAATCACGTCCTGGGTGAGACGCTCTTTGCGGCGGAAGGGGAGGTCGGCGGCGATAATCGAGCGCATTTCCTCGCGGAGGGCCTGCAGCTCTTCGCCTGAGAAGCGATCCACGCCACTGAGACGGCAGTAGTAGCCGCGCGATATGGAGTGCTCGATGCTGAGCTTGGCAAGCGGGAAGAGGCTGTTTACGGCTTTGTAGAGCACCATGCAGAGCGAGCGTATATAGACGCGGTTGCCGGAAGGGGTGCGGGCGTCGAGGTATTCCACCATTTTGGGCTGGAACACAGGGTAGCCCAGATGCTCGTTTTTGTTGTTGACCAAAGCGCAGATGGGGCTGAATCCCAGGCCGAGACGTTTTGAAATCTCGAGCAGGGTCTCGCCGCCGGTGATGTCGACATAGGCGCCGGTGTTTTTGCAGTATATTTTAAGGCTGTCGCTCATAGAAATTAATTATTAGGCAATATGCTTTATGGCATGCTGTTATTTGGCAGACTTGGCTGCGGCTTTTTCAGCCGATAACTTTGCGAGCATATCATCGAGGTGCTGATTTGCGTCAAGGATACGCTGATAGGGGATTTTGCCGCGTTTCACGGCCTCGGTGATGATGTCGGTGAGGAGTTGGGGACGGTCTTTCTCAAAGCCTGTGGCAAGATTGTTGCCGATGCAGAGGAGGTCAGCTCCCGAGTTGATGGCAAGCACGATGAATTCTTCCACCGGGTAGTTGTCCTTCACGGCTTCCATGTAGAGGTCATCGGTGATTATCAGGCCCTTGAATCCGAGCTTTTCGCGCAGAAGGTCAGTGGTGATTTTCTTCGAGAGCGACGCGGGATAATCGGGGTCGAGATTCTTGTTGAAGATATGGGCGGTCATGATTGCCTCGGCATCACCGCTGTTTATCAGCCCCTTGAAAGGCTCGAGCTCATTTTCGTGCCAGGTGGAGGTCACGTCGGTGAAGCCGCGGTGAGTGTCGTTGACGGCGCTGCCGTGCCCGGGGAAGTGCTTGAGGGTGGTGGCTATGCCCTGTTTTGCGTGTTCCTGCATGAAGATGCGGCAGTATTTCTCAACTTCGGCAGGGTTTGCGGAGTATGCGCGGTTGATTTTGCCGATTGCGGGACAGTTGGCATAGTCGAGGTCAGCCACAGGGGCGAGGTTGAGGTTTACACCGGCTTCCGAAAGCTGACGGGCAGCCAGAGCACCCTGCGCTCTTACAGCCTCTTCGCCACCCTGACCGGCTTCCTTGGCCGAGGCAAGCTTTTCCCAGCCATAGGCCGGTTTGAGACGCTGCACAAGGCCTCCTTCCTGGTCAACGGCGATGAGAATAGGATTCTTTGATATCGCCTGAAGGTCCGAGGTAAGCTTTTTGAGCTGTTCGGGAGAGGTGATGTTGCGCGAGCCTAATTGTGCGCTTGTGGTGAGGTCTACGTCGAAAAGCACTATGGCACCCACTCCCAGGTCTCTGAGATAGCCGTTGACGGGGTTGTCGGGCGTGATTTCACTGCCGCGGAAGCCCACCATTAGCAGACGGGCGGCCTTGGATCTTATGACATCGTCGGCGGGAAGGCCGAGGTCGGGATACGGTTCGGGTTCGGGATTTGGCTTCGGATCCGGTTCTGGAGTGTCGCCGTCGCCTCCGCCGCATGCTACGGCAGAGACTGAAAGAAAGAGGATGAGAGCAAGGCTGCCGAGGAGAGTGAGCGCCTTTTTGCAGTGGAGTTTCATAATGCTGCGATAATTTCATCGAAGGCAGCTTCGAGACCGTCAGCGTCCTTACCGCCGGCCTGGGCGAATGCGGGCTGACCGCCGCCGCCACCCTTGATTTTCTTGGCTGCCTGACGTACGATCTGCGCTGCATGATTTCCGTCTTTCACGGCCTCGTCGTTGAATGCCACTGTGAGCAGCGGCTTGCCGGCCATGTCTTTAGTGGCGGCCACGAAGGCAAGTGCGCCATCGGTGCGGCTCTTGATGTTGAAAGCAACAGCCTTCACCATCTCGGGACGGAACACACCTTTGAGGGTTGCGACTCTGAGTCCGTGGATGTTCTGGGCTTTGTCGAGCACGTCGCGGGTGAGCGAAGCGGCACGTTCGTTGAAGAATTCCTCTACCTGACAGTGGAGAGAGGTGTTTTCCTCTATCGAATGTTTCACGGCCGAGATGAGGTCGGGAGCGTTGAGCAGATGGCAGGCGTCCTTGATGAGAGCCGAGATTTTGTCGAAAGCCTCTTCGATGGCGGGGCCGGTGATGGCCTCGATGCGGCGTATGCCGGCGGCGATGCTGCTCTCGGATACTATCTTTATCATGCCTATGTTGCCGGTGTTGGCCACGTGTGTGCCTCCGCAGAGCTCGATGGAAGGACCGTATTTCACTACGCGCACCTCTTCGCCGTATTTCTCGCCGAAGAGAGCCATCGCTCCGATTTCGCGGGCCTTGGCTATGGGCACGTTGCGGTGTTCGTCGAGGGCTATTGCCTCGCGTACCAGCTCGTTGGCTCGTTTCTCAACCTTCGATATCTCCTCGGGAGTCATCTTCTGGAAGTGGGAGAAGTCAAAGCGAAGTGAGTCGGCAGTTACGAGCGATCCTTTCTGCTCCACATGTGTGCCCAGCACCTCGCGCAGGGCGCTGTGGAGAAGGTGGGTGGCGGAGTGGTTGCGCGAAACGGCGCGGCGGTAGTCACGGTCGATTTCGGCTGTGAAGGAA
>CAYZFL010000059.1:0-13123 GCA_964477785.1 uncultured Bacteroides sp. | reverse complement strand
GAAGCCGCCACCTGGTCGAATATCGACAGGGCGTCGCGCATGGCGCCGTCGGCCTTGCGGGCTATCACATTGAGTGCAGCCGGTTCGGCCGTTATGCCCTGGTCAGCTGCGACATTCTGCAGATGTGCCACTATGTCGGGCACAGTGATGCGCGCAAAATCATATATCTGACACCGCGAGAGTATCGTGGGTATGATTTTGTGCTTCTCGGTTGTGGCGAGGATAAATATCACATAGCTCGGCGGCTCCTCCAGAGTCTTCAGGAAGGCGTTGAAGGCCGCCGACGAGAGCATGTGAACCTCATCGATGATAAACACTTTATACTTGCCCGTCACCGGCGGCACTATCACCTGATCGGTGATGGCCTTGATGTCGTCCACACCGTTATGCGAGGCCGCGTCGAGCTCGAGTATGTTGAGCGAGGTGCCGTTGTTGAAAGCGCGGCAGCTCTCGCACTCGTTGCAGGCCTCCCCTTCGGGTGTGCGGCGGGTGCAGTTGATTGTCTTGGCGAATATTCGCGCACAGGATGTCTTGCCGATTCCCCTCGACCCCGTAAAAAGATAGGCATGAGCCAGTCGCTCTGAGGCTATCGCCGATTTCAGCGTAGCCGTAAGCGCATGCTGGCCCACAACCGTCGCAAAGGTTGACGGGCGGTATTTCCTTGCCGATACCACATAATTTTCCATAATTGCAAAATTACAACAAATTTGCACGCTATTAAAAAAATATCGCCTAAAAATAATGCCGCAGATGTGTTTCCGCAAGATTTTTACCGACAATTAATTTGCTTTTTCAAATAATAATTCCTAACTTTGTGATTCAAAGCATAACTATACGCACAATTATGTGAAGAGGCTATGAGAAAGATGATTAAAAATATAGCACGTATCGCCGCTGTTCCGGCCATTATGGCCGTTGCTGTGGCTTTCTCCGCGTCATCATACGCCTCATCTTCAGCGGATTCCACACCCGAAGCCGCAATGGAGGCTGAAATGACAGAGGCTTTCTCCATGTCGGAAGCATCTCCGGCCCACGAGGAGCAGATTGAAATCAAAAACGTTTCCGGTGGAGTCGACATTGTCTCGCCTTCCGAAAAGCCCGTCAAGGTCACGGTCTATACCCTTACCGGCAAAATCGTAAAGAGTTTCGATGCGCATTACGGTTCAAACTTCGTAGAACTCACCCCGGGCTACTATATTATCCGCATCGACCGCCTCTCCCACAAAGTCATAGTTAAATAATCCGGCCCGATATTTCTGAGATCTGTCAGCGTAATCCTTACGCTTCGATAGAAATTTCCAACAGACACTCTAATGTTGAAAAATAAAAGCTCCCGATGGAGAATATTTAAAATAATCACGGTCGCCCTGACCGTGATTATCTTTTATGGTATATCCTTCGCGCTTTTCGGCATGACTCTCGTCCGTCCGGTTTGGATTATTTGTGAATCGGCAGGTCTTGCCGCCGTGGCAACAGTATTGCTCAGAAAGAGATGGGATTTTCTTGTCGGCTGCGACAGTTTGGCTGTCAACCTGATATGTCACATTCTGGCTTTTACGGGACTCTTTATGGCTCTGATACTCGGCGTAAACTATTTTGGTCGCGACAAATCGCAATCTGTACCTGTGCGTGCCGAAGTAGTGAAAGTTTATTCCGAAACCCATTACCGTCAGAAACGTGTGGCGCGCAACCGCTATACACGCAGTGAACCTTATAACCTATATTTCATGGACGTCCGGCTCCCTGACGGCCGACAGCGCAAGAGAGCCATCTCATTACAGCAATACAACCGCTATGCTGCTGTGAGTCATACTCGTCACAACCGGCCCGACAGCATAGGCCTCCGTCTCACCCCCGGCGCCCTCGGCATGATGATAATAGAAAAAGGTGCAGCTGATGATTGACAGCGTTACCCGCTACCCAACGCGGGTAACAGGATAATGTTACCCATTGTTACCCATCCCGGGTAACGGGTAACACACCATCTGATACAATCGATTAGTTTTTAGAGGCTGTTGAGCAGGTCGAGCTTGCCGTCGGCGATGAGTTTGAGAATGAGTTCGCCGAAGAGCGTGTTCTGCCATGCAAACCATTCACGTGTGAAATGAGTGGGGTCGTTCACGTCAAACGATTCGTGCATGAAGCCCGTCTCTGCATCCGTATCCATTAGCATCTTAAGGCATGTTCTTATCTCTTCGTCATCCTGCGAGGTGAAGGCTTTCATCATCAGACTCATTGGCCACGCCATATCGTAACCGATATGAGGACCGCCTATGCCTTCACCCTTCTCTCCGCGGAAGAACCAGGGATTGGCCTCGCTCCAGACAAAGCGGCGCGTATTCTGATATATGGGGTCGTTGATATCCACGTCGCCCAGATAGGCCATTGCCAGAAGGCTCGGCACGTTGGCATCGTCCATGAGCATACGTCCTCCGAAACCGTCTACCTCGAAGGCGTAGATTTTGCCGTATTCGGGATGTTCTGCCACGGCATATTTGTCGAGGGCGCTCCTCACCTCCTTAGCAAGAGCCTCGCATTTGCCGGCCAGAGCATCGTCATGATTCACCTTGCGCAGGATTTCGGCAGCCTTGTTAAGACTCGAGACAGCCATAAAGTTGGAGGGAATGAGATACTGGAGCGTAGTGGCATCGTCGGATGGACGGAATGCACTGGCTATCAACCCGCAGCCGTTCACCGGCAGACCATAGCCGTCGTTGTTCTGCGTGTCGCTCGCACGGGCCGTGAGGCGCTGGAAGCGGTATTTGCCACGGTTGCCGTCTTTTTTCTGCTGATCAACGAAGGTATCGTAAATCTTATTTACAGCCTCAAGCCAAGTTGTGTCAAACACCGATGAGTCACCCGTCTCCTTCCAGTAAGCGTAAGCCAGACGCAGGGGGTAGCAGAGAGAGTCGATTTCCCACTTGCGCTCGTGAAGTTCCGGAAGCATTTTGGTATAGTCCTTCTGCCACTCGCCGCCTGTGGGGCCGTCGTTGAATGCGTTGGCGTATGGGTCGAGGATTATCGACTTGAGCTGACGGCGTATCACTCCGCGAAGCATCTTCTTGAGTTCGGGGTCGGCGTTTGCGAGCTGCACATAAGGGAAAACCTGCGCGCCCGAGTCCCTGAGCCACATGGCGTGTATGTCGCCGGTATATACAAATGTATCGTCGTCGCCGTTCTCGTCAAGGCGATAATGTACGGTGGTATCGAGAGTATTGGGGAAACAGTTCTCAAACATCCATGCAAGCTTGGGATTCCTGAGCATCTTCTTCACCTCGGCGATTTTGGCATCTACAGCCTTTGAGACGAAAAGTCGCTGAGCCCGGGCCGGACGTTTCGTTGCCTCATAGCGGCTCTGGTCGGTGGCGTCGGCTTTGCATTTGTCTTTGGCCGGTGCCTTTGCAAGGTCTGCCCGGCTTTCTGCGATTGCAGGAATTGCAGAGTTTGTATTGGCACCAAGAGCTCCCATGGGTGATATCACAGCTGCGGCTGCAAGTATAAGGTTGATTTTTTTCATACGTCAGATTTTAAGGGCTTATGAATTTGAAAATAAAAATCTCGCCGGTTTCCCGAAACTCGATGCGCAAAGTTAATTATTTTTTTCTCGCCCTTTCTTCTTTGATGATATTAAATGCAATAATTTCGCGAAAAACGAGTTATATAGTCAGGCGAAACCTCCGCCACAGTTTTTTCTATGATCAAATCATATCCGATGAATATAAAGAAACTAATGATAATAGCCGTTACGGCGGCGATAATCTCTCTCCCGCAGGCCGTGCGTGCCGACGATGACGCCGTGGGCAAAAACGAATACAACCCCATCACCACCGGCGTAACCTCACTGAGCATCGCGCCCGATGCCCGCGGTGCCTCTATGGGCGACCTCGGCGCCGCCACAGACCCCGACGCAAACTCGCAGTTCTGGAACCCCTCGAAATACGCTTTCGCATATTCAAAGGCCGCTGTTTCAGTCAACTACACTCCCTGGCTCCGCAAACTCGTCAACGACATTTTCCTTGCCGACGTGGGCGGTTATTATAAGCTGGGCAACGACGATAATCAGGCTCTCAGCGCCTCGCTCCGTTATTTCTCGCTTGGCGAAGTTTCATCGCGCGAGACCGGCGGTACGGCTGTACAGACCTTCAACCCATACGAGCTCTCATTCGACCTCGGCTATTCACGCAAGCTCTCGGAGAAGTTCTCAATGGGCGTCGTATTCCGCTATATCTATTCCGATCTCGCCTTCTCAGACTCTTACGCCGATGATGAAAACTCAGGAGCTTCGGCCTTTGCCGCCGACATCGCAGGTTATTTCACCACCTATCCCATCATAGGCAAGAACGAGTGTCAGTGGTCGTGGGGCTTCAATATATCGAACATCGGTACCAAGGTTTCATACAACAACGGCACCAATCCCGCCTTCCTGCCCACCAACCTCAAAATCGGTACGGCCTTTACTTTCCCTCTCGCCGACTATCATAACCTCACCATAGGCCTCGACGCCAACAAGCTGCTCGTTCCCGCCAAGCCCCGCCAGTCTGACTATGCCGATGACCCCGAGGGCGAGCGCGAATATCTAAAGGCTCTCGAAGACTGGGAAAACACCTCTTCTATAAAAGGTATATTCAAATCGTTCAGCGACGCACCCGGCGGCTTCAAGGAAGAGCTGCGCGAGATTTCGCTTTCACTCGGCGCCGAATACTGCTACAACGACCAGTTTTTCCTCCGTGCCGGTTACTACTATGAAAACGAGTTCAAAGGCAACCGCAAATATTTCTCATTCGGTGCCGGTTTCTCTCTCAACGTGGTGAAGATCGACGCATCCTACATGCTCGCAGCAGCGCAGACCTCGCCACTCGACCAGACTCTGCGTTTCACGCTCACCTTCGACATGGACGGCCTCCGCGACCTCCTCGGCAAAAGGAAATAAGCTATAAAAGACATTCAGCAACCGATTATTCAGGCATCTTATAATTAATGGAAGCTCCCGATTTCAGAATAGGCAACGGCTATGACGTGCACCGGCTTGTCGAAGGCCGCAAATGCATAATCTGCGGAGTGGATATACCACACAACAAGGGCCTTCTCGGCCACAGCGATGCCGACGTAGCTCTGCACGCCCTCAGCGACGCCCTTCTCGGCGCCGCAGCCTTAGGTGATATCGGCCGGCATTTTCCCGACAATGACCCGGCATACGAAGGTGCCGACTCTCGCCGTCTTCTCCGCGAGGTATGCAAAATCCTTGACTCGGAAGGCTTCTCTGTCTGCAACGTCGATGTCACAATCATCGCCCAGGAGCCTAAGATGATGCCTCACATACTCAAAATGCGGGAAAACATTTCCGCCGACCTCGGCATTTCAATCGCCCGTGTTTCCGTCAAGGCGACTACCACCGAGCGCCTCGGCTTCACAGGCCGTGCCGAAGGCATAGCCGCCCAGGCAACGGCACTTATCCGCAAGATGTAATACACCCGATTTAACACAAAAAAAAGACTTATCTAAATTATATAATTTAAATAAGCCTTATATCTTGTTTAGCAGATACTTATCTGTCGAATTTGATTATGTTTCCCTGGAAGTCAAATTCGAGGTCGTAGCCATTGGTGAGCTCTACGTCATAACCATAGTTCTCGATGCTGATTTCGTTGATGCCAATGTTGGGATAGTTGGCCTTTACAAAGCTGTCGATTGCATCAGGTACGATTCCGGCCGGAACTGTCTGCCCTGACGGCATATCTATATCGACCCATTTACCGGCGGCATCAAAGTCAATCTCAAGGCCGCTCACAAACTTCACCTCAAATTTACGGCTTACATTATGCCCTTTATTCTCTTTTACCGATTTTATCTGCTCACCGGGGAAATAAGTGCTTATAAATATCTGGGCACTCTGAGGCACTTGTGTAAACTGGATGGTTTTCTCGTCGTTATCGTCGGAACATGCCGTCATGGCGATTCCGCAACCTGTCATTGCCAGCGCGATAGCCGACACCACTGCAAATTTCTTAAAATTCATCTTATTGTGTGTTTTAAACATAAATAATATACTGTTATCACTCGCGCCGGACGTAGGTATGGGGAGTGCATAATTCGCCCGGCTTTATTGATAACAATATATTTGCCCGATAGTTTACAACGAGGCGGTTTACCCCCGTGAAAACAAATGTATTTGAGCTTCAGGTCTTCTGATACTGCGACGGCGTCATACCGGTAAGACTTTTGAAGAACTTGCCGAAGCTCGCCTGATTGGAGAAATTGAGCGCGTATGCCACCTGCTGGATGTTCTTTCCTGAGTAGCGCAGCAGAGCCTTTGCCTCCATGCACACAAAGTCGCCTATCCATTCGCCCGGCGAGCGGCCTGTGGTCTCACGCACTATCACCGACAGATATTTATTGGTGATGCACAGCTTGTTGGCATAGAAATTGACTCTTCTTTCCGTGAGATAATTGGCATGCACAAGTTTCAGGAAATCATGCACGTAGGTGAGACGGCGCGAAGGTGTGCCCTTGCGGTCATTGTCGCTCGACAACGCCCTCTTATAGTGGAATTTCACCAGCTGATATACCAGAGCCGATATGAGCGACGAGGCTATAAGCGTCTGCAGCTGGAGGTTGTCGCGGTCGGCTGCCGTTACGTTGAGAAGGTTGAAATACTTAAGCAGCAATGCCACCTCCTCCTCGTCGAGCTTCATCTCAGGCTTGTGGTTGTTGACGAGTTCCGGCACATAGATGGCCGTCATATTGATGTTTACGCTGTGCAGGAATTTCGACGAAAGGAAGAGTATATAGCCCTCGGCATTCTCGCTGTTTACATGCGAGATTTTGAGAAGTGCGTTCTGAGGTATGATGATTATCTGGTCGGGGCCGACATGAGTCTGCTTGAGGTCTATTTCAAAATCAAACTCACCCGACTTCACCAGTATCATCACCATGCCGGTCACTTTAAAGGGCATGCCTTCTGAAACAGCCGGCAACCTTTTATTGCTTTCGCTGTTGCTCACATAGTGACTGTAACAATATGACCCGGGGATATAGCTGAAATCCTCGGAATTGTTACGCAGCATCTCGATCTGCTC
Source organism: uncultured Bacteroides sp. (assembly GCA_964477785.1). Taxonomy (GTDB): domain Bacteria; phylum Bacteroidota; class Bacteroidia; order Bacteroidales; family Muribaculaceae; genus CAG-873. Next base: position 6,047 of record CAYZFL010000059.1, on the reverse strand, counting down.
TTCCGAAAAGTCTTCGCGTCCGGTATTTCCCGACGGTTTAAGACGTGGCTCTTTGCCGTCTTTAATTTCTGCGTTTTGCATGACTGAGGTTTGATTAAATCCGTATGTAGGATTGTTTTGCTTTGTACGGATAAGTCGGGAATTCTTGTAAAATCTACCGGATTATCTCTAAAAATTAACTGTTATATAGGCCGTTGCGGTCTCGGGAGCGCGGTCGTTTGATCGGTGGAACCGCTTGCTCAGTATCTCGCGGCGCACATTGGCCCTTGTGGTGGGATTGGTTGCCGCCGGGGGCGTACCGCCTATAAACTGCACACCGTCGGGAGGCACCGTGCCGTCGCTCAGTATCGTCACCTTAACCTTAACGGTACCTGTCACGGGGCTGGTAATCAGTCCGTATCCGGGTAACGACCAACCGCTGCCGGCATTGCCCTTGAGCTTGCCGTTCACGCTCGACTCGCCTCCGTTGGGAGATCCTGAATCGCCCGGCTTCTTGCCCTTGTTTGTGGTATTGTTGTGGCCTTTGCCGCCGAATGCGTTTTTCACATCGGCCGTAGCCTTGCGGCGTGCCTGGGCTTTCTCTTTGGTCTTGGTATCTTCCTTAGGACCTTCCTTTACCTGCTTTTCTTCCTTGGGCTTACGCACCTTTACAGGCGACGGCTTTTCCTGAGTCACCGGTTTCACGGCCTCACCCTTGGGGCCTTCGTCCTTGAGGTCAAGTCCCGATGGCTCTGCGGCCTCCGAGAGATTGTTTTCCTCAACCTCATCGTATGCCTTGGTGCTCTGGTCGAGGCTCGGCACGGGTACCGGCTCGTTGAGCACGTCCACATACTGCTCGTCGTCGAGGGTGATGTCGACCTTATGCTCCGGCGGCCATTTCTTCTCCGAAGAGCTTACGGCCACTACCGTGAGCACCATCCACACGGCCACCACGGCCACGATCACCAGGGTGCCGAGTGCCGCTATAAGCCTTGTTTTGTTGCGTTCTTCTTTCATTTCGACGACGGCTTGGTTGCCAGTACCATCTTAAGTGAGTTTGTCGCTCCCAGGTTGAGCACCTCCACTACTTTTCCGTAAGGCACTTCCACATCGGCGTATACTGCGATGCCGCCTTCCGGGTCCTGCTGTTTCACCACGTTGAGATAAGGCACGAGAGCGTCGGCCTCCACGGGCTGAAGCTCGTTCTCGCCATAGCTCACGAAATATTTGCCCTCGGCGTCGATAAATACGCGGGTCGAGGGTTTCGCCGGTGTCTGCTCGCTGCTCTGAGGCAGGTTGATGTCGAGTGCCGTGGGGAACACAAAGGTCGAGGTCACCAGAAAAAATACAAGGAGCAGGAATATCACGTCGGTCATCGAGGCCATCGAGAAGGTGGCCATCATGTCCTGTTGTCTTTTTAATGCCATGTTTCCTTAATGATTTGGAATTATACTTCTATTGTCACCGGGGGCCATGGAGCCGTCCCGATTTAAAGAGGCCGTATGACTGCCGTGGCTCAGTGGGCGGGCTCGTTGAGAAGGTCCATGAAGTCCATCGTGCGGGCCTCCATGAGGTTCATCACCTTGTTGATTCTTGCCACCAGATAGTTGTAGCAGAAAAGTGCGATGATGCCAACCACAAGACCGGCTACAGTGGTGACGAGCGCTGTGTAGATGCCGCCTGCGAAGTCGCCGATGGTGGCGGCATTGCCGGTGGAGGCTATGGCATAGAATGCCTGTACCATGCCTATCACGGTGCCGAGGAAGCCGAGCATAGGAGCGCCGGCGGCTGTGGTGGCAAGCCAGGGAAGGCCTTTGCTTAGGGCGGCAACTTCGAGGTTACCCGTGTTCTCTATGGCTACGAGCACATCGTTCATCGGTCTGCCGATACGGCTTATGCCCTTGAGTATCAGTCTGGCGTACGGCGAGCGGTTGGCATAGCAGAGATTGCGTGCGCTTTCTATCTCGCCTTCATGTATGTAGCCTTTGATGCGGCCCATAAACGAATCATCCTCCTTTGTGGCTCGGTTTACCACTATCGTCCGTTCGATGAATATGTATATGCTGATTATGGCAAGTATTGCGAGAGGTATCATAATCCATCCGCCCGAGAGGCAAAGCTCCCAAATCGAAAGGTTCTGGGGCACGGCTTCTGCCGTCGCTTGTGCCGCCGGGGCGTTTTCCACTACGTTTACCGTGAGGTTGGAGAGTGTGTCGGTCGTTGCCGGCACGCCTTCGGGCGCGAGTGTGGCTGTGGCGCCCATGAATGATAAGATTGATGTCATGACTGGTATGTGGTGTTTTTTCTTATTGCTTTTTTATTTCCCTATTGCTTTTTTATATCTCCTTACTGTCTCTTCCAGGCCCAGATAGAGCGCGTCGCAAATCAGCGCGTGGCCTATCGAAACCTCATCGAGATAAGGCACCTTGTGATGAAAATATTCAAGGTTCTCAAGGCTCAGGTCATGTCCGGCATTGACGCCCAGGCCTAAGTTGTGGGCCCTGATGCTGCACTCCACGAATGGAGCCACGGCCTTTTCGCGGTCGGCAGCATAGCCGTCGGCGTATGGTTTGGTGTAGAGCTCCACACGGTCGGCGCCTGTCGCAGCTGCGGCAGCAAGTCCCTCAGGGTTTGAATTTACGAATATCGACGTACGGATTCCGCGGCTCTTGAGTCTGTCAACTATACCCGACAGAAACTCGCCGTGCTTCCCGCAGTCCCATCCGGCCGAGGAAGTAAGTGCCCCCGGTGCATCGGGCACGAGCGTAACCTGCTCGGGCTTCACTGCAAGCACAAGCTCCATGAATTCTTCCGTGGGATAACCCTCGATGTTAAACTCCGTATGCACTTCGGGTCTCAGGGCATATACATCGCTGCGGCGTATGTGGCGTTAGTCCGGACGCGGATGCACGGTAATGCCGTCGGCTCCGAAACGCTGGATATCTATCGCCGACTTTACCACATCGGGATTATTTTCGCCTCGCGCATTGCGAAGTGTGGCTATTTTATTGATATTGACGCTTAAGTTTGTCATATCTCTTTTCAGATTACGTTTTTTTCCGTAAATTTGTATTTCATTGGAGCAGCGCCCAAGGCCTGCCATCCCAATTACACTACAAAATTAAGCAATTTTAGATTATATCCCACACTTTATTAAAAAAAAGACATAATTTGAATTCCGATTCTGCATATAATACCCTGAAGTCTGACTTGTCAGGACAGTCTGAGTTGTCCGACCCGTCTGACTTCTCCGTCCACTCCCCCGCAGCAGCCGTCTCCTCCCTCCGCACTGAGGTGCGCGGCCGTCATCCCCTTTCCCCTCACTTCATCCTCAGCTGCCACCGCGACGACTATGCCGCCTCGCGCATCGTCCGTGCCGTCGAGGACTGTGACGTACATCTTCTTCACCTCGAGGCTATTCCCCATCCCGATTCGCCCGAGAGCTTTCTTCTGGTGTCGCTCGCCACAGCGCCCTGCAATCCTTCGCATATCGTTGCCTCGCTCGAGCGTTACGGCTATGAAGTGACAGATGTCGACTCTCCCCTTACTCCTGCCGACGAATCCGCCGACGACGATCCTCTGCGCGAGCGCGTCGCCTCCCTCCTCCGCCTCTTCGACGTCTGAAAAGGTTTGCTTCAAATTAAATTACTGATTACTAATTCCCAATTACTAATCCCCTTGAAAGTAGCGATATATGGCAGCCGCAGCCATGAATGCGGTCCGGCTCCCCTCGCGGCTCTCATGCTCTGGCTCGGCAGTCAGGGCGCCGAGGTGGTGATGCACCGCAAACTTTACTCTTATCTCCTTCACTATGATGCACTTGCCCTTAAATGCGTAACCCGCGTTGTCGACGAAGGCGATTTCGATGCCGACCTCGCCCTCAGTCTCGGCGGCGACGGCACTTTCCTGCGCACAGCCGCCTGGCTCGGCGACAAGGGCATCCCCGTGCTGGGCATCAACACCGGTCACCTCGGCTACCTCACCGGCATGAGTCTCGCCGAACTTTCACAAACCGACCTCCGCTCGCTTTTCGACCCCATGAAATTCCGCATCGAACCCCGAGCACTTCTTTCGGTCGACTCGCCTGCCCTTACCAAGCCTTACGCCCTCAACGAGGTGACAATCGTGAAATGCGAGGGTGCTTCAATCATCGATGCCCGCTGTGAGGTCGACGGCAATTACCTCGCCGACTATCGCGCCGACGGTGTCATCGTAGCCACGCCCACCGGCTCCACAGCCTACAATCTCTCGGTTGGAGGCCCCATCCTCGCCCCGTCCACTCCCGCCGTTGTGATTGCCCCAATCGCCGCCCACACACTCACCATGAGGCCCTTGGTTCTCCCCGATGACTCCGTTCTGAGATTCATCGTAAGCTCCCGTGCCGGCAAATTCCGCATCACCGCCGACGGTCGTCCCCTCACCCTCCCGGAAGATTCCGAGGTCGTGATTTCAAAGGCTCCGTTCTCTCTGCCCGTCATTGTCAAGTCCGGTCATTTCTTCTCCGAAACTCTCCGCTCCAAACTTAACTGGAATGCCTGAACCACAGCTCTCCTCCGACAAATCCCGGCTGCGTGAAGTACTCACCGACTGCGCCTCTCAGTACAAGGACTGGCCTTTCAGCCACGTCACACTCCCCGGACTGGGCGATGTCTCCTTCAGATTTTATAAGCAGGCCCGCTCGCTCAAGGCTTTCTGGCGGCAGGACAAGCTCGTCGTAACCATCCCTTACCATATCTCCTTCTCTACTGTCGCAAATTTCCTCATCGACAGATACGAAGCGATTCTTAAAAACAGGCCCGGAGAATTTGCCGTCGGTCCCGGCTTCGAATACACTTTTCCCGACGGTGACCGCATCCTTTTCGGCGTCAACGACAGCATCCGTCCAAATCACGTCGGTTGTACCCTCTCACGCCCGAATGGCCCTGAAGGCCCCGCTGTCTACACTCTCGTCATCAGTTCTTTGGAAGAATACGACAGCACACGTTTCGCCGACCCTATCCGCGGAATGCTGAAGAATATTCTCATGCACAAAGCCAGCTGGATGTCCCGTGTATTTAAAGACGTATGCGGCCGCACCGACATTCTGAGTCTCACCGGAAGAGGCATGCTCGGCAAGCCCTTTTTCGGCCTCTCCACCATGGGCAAATGCACCGCGAAGGGCGTAATCACCCTCAGTACAGCGCTCGTCCTTTACCCTCTTTGGTTCAGGGAATACATAGTCTGCCACGAACTCGCCCATCTTTCACATCACGACCATTCCCCGGCCTTCCATGCCGAATGTGATCGTCTGCTCCACCTCAATTTCCGCTCCCGTCTGCCCAAAGAAATGCTCTCTTACGCCTACAAATCCCCAACCCTCGAAAAAGCCTTCATCGCCTACCACAAAACCTTCACCCTCCCCCTGCCCCTAAGATAAGCTCTAATTTTTCCACTTATTATCAGCCAATTATATAAATTATTTAAGCTACATAAATTATATAACCTCCCTTTTTCCCGCAATTATTTTTCAAAAAAAACTTGCACAACTAATTTTTTAGTTCTAACTTTGCGACACCAACTAATAAATTAGTTATGACAAGACGTAAACCCTCATTCCCTCACCTCACCGACCGCGAGACAGAAATAATGGAGATACTCTGGCTAAACGGCCCGCTTTTCGTCCGTGATATGCTCGCCTCTTATCCTGACCCAAAACCACACGTCAATACCGTCTCGACTATCGTACGCATTCTCGAGGACAAAGGCTATGTGGCCCACGAGGCTATAGGCTCTTCCCATCGCTACTTTGCCGTAGCTCAGCCTTCTGAATTTGCCGACCGCTCGCTCTCGCAGATTATAAAGAGTTTCTTCAGCGGTTCGGCCAAAGCCGCCGTCTCGGCTCTGGTAAAGAATGAGAAAATTTCAGTCGATGAACTCCGGCAGATTATCGATATGGTCGAACGAAACGATAACAAATAACCCATGGGCGCCTTTACTGCATATACTTTCGTCGCCGGCGTCTTTCTGCTGGCCTCCAATCTTGTCCTAAACGTTTTGGGCAAAAATAAAAAAAGGAAGTAGTTACTAAG
>CAYZFL010000058.1:0-13468 GCA_964477785.1 uncultured Bacteroides sp. | reverse complement strand
GTGCCGTGGAAACCGTAGCGGCGCACGCCGTCTTCTTTATAGTACTTGTAGGGCAGGGGATACATGAATGCAGAGGGCTTCATGGTCTGATGGAAGGCCGTGTCGAACACGCCCACCTGAGGCACGCCGGGCATGAGGGCCGTCACAGCCTCGATACCGGTGATGTTGGCGGGGTTGTGAAGCGGTGCCAGGTCGTAGCACTCTTTCACCTTGTCGATTACCTCGTCGGTGATGAGCACCGATGATGCGAATTTCTCCGCGCCGTGTACCACGCGGTGCCCCACTGCGCCTATCTCGTCAAACCCTTTGAGGCAGCCTTCGGTGGAATCGGTCAGTATTTTGAGTATGGCCTCAATGGCTTTCTTGTGGTCGATGAGGCCAAGTTCGAGTATGGCCTTCGAGCCGTCTTTGCGTTTGTATTTGAGGAATCCGTCGGGGAGACCTATTTTCTCCACGCCGCCTTCGGCGAGGGTCTGCTCGCCTTCGGTGTCGATGAGTTTGTATTTAACCGAGCTCGAGCCCGAATTGAGAACTAATATCTTCATATATCAGTGATTTGTAAAATGCTTGATGTTTATTAAATTGACCTTGAATTTAAAATTCCTAAATTTTAAATTTTTTCGTCAGCATTCTCCTGCGAGTCCTTTGAGACCTATGGCCTGGTTGCAGGTCATGATGATGGTCTTATAGATGTCCTCGGGATAGCAGCCGCGAGAAAGATCGTTGACAGGTGCTGCGAGGCCCTGGAGCACGGGACCCACTGCCTCAACGCCGGCCAGACGCTGTACGAGTTTGTAGGCGATGTTGCCCACCTCCAGCGAGGGGAATACAAGCACGTTGGCACGGCCTGAAAGCGGGCTGTTGGGTGCCTTGGTGTTGGCTACCGAAGGAACGATTGCGGCGTCGGCCTGGAGTTCGCCGTCGATTATCAGCTCGGGATCCATTTCGTGGGCTATCTTCACCGCCTCTATCACCTTGTCGACTCTCTCGTGGTGGGCCGAACCCTTGGTCGAGAACGAAAGCATGGCGACGCGGGGCTCGATGCAGGCGATGTCGCGCGCTGTCTTGGCGGTCGATATGGCTATCTGTGCCAGCTCCGCGGCAGTGGGATCGGGCACGACGGCGCAATCGGCAAATACCATGATGTGGTTTGTGCCGTAGGGCAGGTCCTCCGGAAGAAGCATGAGGAATGCGCCTGATACTACCGAGATGCCGGGCGCTGTCTTGATTACCTGGAATGCGGCGCGGAGCACGTTGCCGGTGGTGTTCATCGCTCCGGCAACCTGGCAGTCGGCATCGCCGTTCTTTATCATCAGGCAGCCAAGATAGAGGGGATTGGCCGTGGTGAGGCGGGCTTCCTCCATTGTGATGCCTTTTTTCTTGCGAAGCTCATAGAAAAGGGGAGCGTATTTGTCCACTACCTTTTCGTCGGCGGGATTTATCACGCGGGCCTGCTGGATGTAGTCCAGTTTCATGTCGCGGGCCATGCGCATTATCTCGTTGCGGTCGCCTATCAGTGTCACTTCGGCGAGTCCGTCGGCTATGATGCGGTCGGCGGCGGTGAGAGTGCGTGCCTCCGTACCCTCGGGCAGCACTATGCGCTGAGGATATTTGCGGGCGCGGGCTGCCATTTTTTCAAATAATTCCATACTTTTCTTATTTTAAGATTTATGTATTTCTGCCTTTGTGAGATAGCCTTGCAAAGACTATGGCTCTGAATTTTTTAAAAATTAGGAATCAGCTCTATTAATTCTTAATTTTAATTCTTAATTTCCAATTTCATCACGTCCTTGCCTTTCTCCCTGCAAAGTTACAATATATTGCGCAAATAGAAAAAAAATACTAACTTTGCGTCAAGCTTCCCGCCGTCAGCCCTCCTCGGGCCCGAAGCCTTATTTCACTCTCTAAAACCTGCGCTGCTTGAAGACCTCTGTCATAATACGATTTGTTATACTCGGCCTCCTTTATCTGGGCTTGGTGGCTTATATAGTCATGTATTCCAGGCCTTTCACCCTGTATACGGCCTTCATCATCGTGGCTGCGGGCATCATTATTTTTGTGCCCATGTATAAAAAGTATGTGAAAAATGGCAAAAACTGAAGCCTCACACACCATAGAAAGCACTCAAGATTATCCTTTGCTGAGTCGCATCGACTCGCCCGCCGACCTCCGCAAGCTTAGCGTCGACGAGTTGCCCGCTGTCTGTGACGAGCTCCGCCGATATATGATTTCATGCCTTTCGGTCAATCCCGGGCATTTTGCCTCCAGCATGGGCTCCGTCGAGCTTACGGTGGCTCTCCATTATGTTTTCGACACTCCTTTCGACCGCCTCGTCTGGGACGTGGGCCATCAGGCCTACAGCCACAAGATTCTGACCGGCCGGCGCGAGGCTTTCGCAACCCAGCGCACCCTCGGAGGCATAAGCGGCTTCCCGTCGCCCTTAGAAAGTGAATATGACACTTTCTCGGCAGGACATGCCTCAAACGCCATCTCCGCCGCCCTCGGCATGGCTGTAGCCGACCGTCTCAACCCCTCCGACCGCCGTCGACACGTCGTTGCGGTCACCGGTGACGCATCAATCAGCGGCGGCCTCAGCTTCGAAGGTCTCAACAATGCCGCCGAGATTCCTAACAATCTTCTCATCGTGCTGAGCGACAACGATATGTCGATCGACCGCAATGTGGGCTCCCTGAACTCATATCTTGCACACATCACGGCCTCAAAGCACTATAACCGTCTGAGATACAAAACCTACCGTTTTCTCAAGAAACTTCATCTCATCAGCGACCGCCAGAAAGGTCCCATCATGAGGTTCAACAATTCGCTCAAGTCCCTTTTCAGCCGTCAGCAGAATATTTTCGAAGGACTCAACATACGCTATTTCGGCTCCTTCGACGGGCACGATGTCAAGACTATCGTCAAGGTACTCAATGATATAAAGGATATGGAAGGTCCGCGCCTTCTTCACCTGCGCACCGTCAAGGGCAAAGGCTATGCTCCCGCCGAGGCCGATCCTGCCGTGTGGCATGCTCCCGGCAAATTCAATCCCCTTACCGGCGAAAGAGCCGCGGAAAGTGCCGCCTCTGCCAAAAAACTCAAATTCCAGGATATTTTCGGCAACGCTCTCACCGAGCTTGCACGCGAAGATAAATCCGTGGTGGCCATTACCGCCGCCATGCCTTCGGGCACTTCCGTCGCCGTGATGCAGAAGGAATTTCCTGAGCGCGTCTTCGACGTGGGTATCTCCGAGGGCCACGCCGTCACTTTTGCAGGCGGTCTGGCAAAGGAAGGCCTCAAGCCCGTGGTCGCCATTTACTCGAGCTTTCTTCAGAGGGCTTACGATCAGATTATACACGATGTCGCCCTGCAGCATCTGCCGGTCACTTTCTGCATCGACCGCGCCGGTATCGTGGGCGAGGACGGCGTGACTCACCACGGCGAGTTCGACCTCACCTATCTTCGCGCCGTGCCGGGCCTCAGAATCGCCTCGCCACGCGACGGAGAGATGCTCCGCGACCTGCTTTATACCTCGCTCAGCCTCGCCGACGGCCCCATGGCCATTCGCTATCCGCGTGGCAAGGACTGCCGCTGGGAGGGCGAGACTCCCTTTAAGGCACTTGTTCCCGGAAAGGCTCGGATGCTCGCCGAGGGCAAGGACGCAGTGGTGCTCGCCATGGGTCCCTCCGTTTATGACGCGCTCGAGGCTCGTGACGCCCTTGCTAAGGAAGGAATTTCAATCGCCGTAGTCGACATGATCTGGCTCAAGCCTCTCGACTCCGATATGCTCCGTATGCTTATTGCCCGCGGACGGCCCGTGGTCACGGTCGAGGACGGTATCGTCGACGGAGGCCTCGGCGGCGCAGTGGCGGAATGGCTCTCCGGAAATTCTTCAGCACCCGTAACTCTCCGCCGCCTCGGCATTGACGACAAGTTTGTGACACACGGCACCGTGGCCCAGCTCAAGCATCTCTGCGGCTATGACGCCGAAGGTATCGCCTCAGCTGTGAGGTCGTTGCTCCTCTCATCCCTTAATACCGATAAACAATGAAAATAGTGATAGTAGGCGCCGGGGAGGTGGGCAGCCATCTCGCGAAACTGCTCTCTACCGAAGAACAGGACATTATGATTGTCGACTCCAATGCCGCCAAGCTCGAGGAGCTCGATGCCAACTATAATCTCATCACCCTTGCAGGCGACCCCACGAGCTTCGCCACCCTGCGCAACGCAAATGTGAGCTCATGCGACCTTTTCATTGCCGTAACGCCATACGAGAACGACAATATCGTGGCTTGTGGCATGGCCCGCACTCTCGGAGCGAAATGTACCGTGGCCCGAATCGACAGCTACGATTTCATGGAGCCTCTCAACAGCGACTTTGTCGCCAAGATGGGCGTCGACCGTCTCATTTACCCCGAATACCTCGCCACCCTCGAGATTCTCAGCGCCCTGCGCCATTCATGGACCCGCCAGTGGTTTGACCTCTATGACGGCGAGATTATCCTTGTGGGTGTCCGCATTCGCGAAGGCGCTCCCATCACAGGCCAGGCTCTCAAGGATTTCGCGTTCTCAAACCGCCACTTCCACGTCTCCGCCATCCGCCGTAACGCCGAGACAATCATTCCCCGTGGTGCCGATGTGCTTATGCCTGAGGATATTGTCTACGTAACCACTACCCGTGAGCATATCAACGAGCTCATCGAGCTTACCGGCAAGAAGAAAACCAAGATTCGCAACATAGTGATTATGGGCGGCGGCAAGATCACCGTCAAGCTCGTCGACATGGCCCGCGGAAAGTACCGTATCACCATCATCGACAACGATATGGCAACCTGCCGACGGCTTCCCGAGCTTTGTCCCGACTGTGAGATTTTCTATGGCGATGCCCGTGACCCCGAGGTGCTTAAGGAAGCCGGAATAATGGAGGCCGACGCTTTCGTGGCCCTTTCGCCCAGCTCCGAGTCCAACATTCTCACATGCCTCACCGCCAAGGGCTTCGGCGTGAAACGCACCGTGGCCGAGGTCGAAAACATCCAGTTTATCTCCCAGGCCGAGAATCTCAATATCGGTAAGGTCATAAACAAGAAGCTGCTGGCTTCCAGCGGCATCTTCCAGTTGCTTCTCGACCAGGACTCGTCCACCTCCCGCTCGCTGGCCCTTACTGACGCCGAGGTGGCCGAGCTTGAGGTGAAACCAGGTGCCAGAATCGCCGGCAAGCCCGTCAAAGATCTTAAACTCAGTTCAAGCATGACGCTCGCAGGTCTCCTCCGTAACGGCGAAGGCCATCTGATTTCAGGTAATACGGTGATAGAGCCCGGCGACCATGTGCTGGTGTTCTGTCTGTCCGGTTCAATGAGAAAGGTGGAGAAGCTGTTTAACTAAACCTCAATGTCTCAGAAAAGATATAGATTTAATTCAATCAACGTGGCCGGTGTGTTCCGCGTGCTCGGATGGCTTATGGTCATCGAGGGCACCTTCATGTGTCTGCCTCTCGTCACCTGTCTCATCTACGGCGAGAGCGACTGGCTGGCTTTCGCGATAGCCGCCGGAGGTACGGCCCTGCTCGGCACTGTTATGACCCGCCTGCTCAAGGCGCCCACCTCAAAAGGCATGGGCAAGCGTGAGGGCTTCCTGCTCACTGCCCTTGTATGGGTGGTGTTCTCGATTTTCGGCATGATTCCCTTTATGATTTGCTCCACGCCGGTGCCTCTCGATGATGCCTTCTTCGAGGCCATGTCGGGCTTTACCACTACAGGCGCCTCGGTGCTGGGCTATATCGATTCGATGAGTCATGGTATTCAGATCTGGCGCGCCCTCACTCAGTGGATAGGCGGCATGGGTATCATAATCTTCACCCTCGCCGTGATTCCCATGCTCAATTCTTCGGGCGGCATGCAGATGTTTAACGCCGAGGTTACCGGCATTACACACGACAAGATACGTCCCCGCATAAGCCAGACGGCCAAGACCCTATGGGGCATTTATATAGCCCTCACCCTTCTGCTGATCTTCTTCCTATGGCTCGGCCCCATGGGCATTTTCGACAGCGTATGTCATGCCTTCGGTGCCATTTCCACAGGCGGGTTCTCCACCGACCCCGACGGTATCTATGCCTGGCATTCGGTCTATGTAAAGGTGGTGCTTACGATTTTTATGTTCCTCGGCGGTGTGAATTTCTCGCTCATGTTCCGCGTGATTCGCGGCGACTTCCGTGCTTTGAGGAAGAACGACGTGTTCCGCACCTATGTGGGCATCATTTTGGTCACCCTCGTGATTTTCATCATCGATATCGTGGCCCGCGGATGCTACACAAACTGGGAAAGTGTCTCGGTCGACCCTCTCTTCCAGATTGTCTCAACCATCACATCAACCGGCTATACCCCGACAAACTTCGAGTCATGGGGGCCGTTGGTGCTTTCCATCACCTTCTTCCTCATGCTCTGCGGAGCCTGCGCCGGCTCTACCACCGGCGGCGCCAAGATCGACCGCATGCTTTTCCTCTTCAAGAATTCACGCAACGAGATTTACCGCTGTGTTTATCCCAATTCCATTCAGTCTGTCAAGGTCAACGGCAAAGTGGTGAGTCCCGACCTCGTCAACAAGGTCATCGCCTTCCTCTGTATCTACATGCTGCTGATAGGCGCCGGCGGTCTTGTCCTCACGGCCCTCGGCATGCCGGTGATCGACAGTTTCTTCTCTTCTTTCTCCTGTCTCGGCAACACAGGACTGGGCGCCGGTATCACCGGTTTCGGCAGCAATTACGAGATTGTGCCTTGCGCCGGCAAGTGGGTGCTTTCGTTCCTGATGCTTGTGGGCCGCCTCGAAATCTTCACCGTGCTCATTATCCTCACCCGTCCTTTCTGGCGCAAATAGTCCGGTAGGGGCGACGCCGCGCCGCTAATCACCCGGTTCTACCAATTTTTAAAATGAATAAATTCCCTTTATACATACTTCTCCTCATCGTCTTTCCCTGCCTCCTGGCTTGTGGAAAAAGCACGTCGACTCCGGCCGACAAGGATGTCTACGACCGTTATGGCTGCATGATTCGTCACAATGTCGGCGACCGTGAAATTCATTTTATCTTCTCGGCCGATTCAATGTTTGAGGGCGGCAGCTATGCCCTTGACGTCCTCGACAGCACCGGCATTAAGGCTTCGTTTTTCTTTACCGGTAACTTCCTGCGTGACAGTGCAAACGCTCCGATAATAAGGCGCGTTATCAATTCCGGACATTATCTCGGTCCTCACTCCGACGGTCATATACTTCTCTGCGACTGGGACGAGGCACGCACCACCCTTGTCGATGCCGACAGCCTGCTCCTTGACCTCGACCGCAACTATGCCGAGCTGGCACGCTTTGGCGTGAGCCGCGACTCTGCGCTCTATGTGCTGCCGCCTTTCGAGTGGTGCAACGCAATGCACGGCGAGGCATATAAAAAGGCCGGATACAAACCTGTGCAGCCCTCGCCCGGCATCCTCACATACCGCGACTACACCACGCCCGACATGAAAGAATATCACAGTTCCGGGCGGATGCTTACACAACTATATGAATTTGAACATAAAAAAGGCCTCGACGGAGTGATGCTCATCCTCCATCTCGGCACTCAGCCCATCCGCACCGACAAACTCTATCACCACCTCCCCTCCATAATCGACTCCCTCACCACCCTCGGCTACAAATTCGCAAGATTGCGGTGACCAGCAGTAAGACTCTTAGTGCCTTCAAAATTTTAAGACGATAACCGGCTGTTGCCATTCTTTGGGGTTTGGTCTCAGACCAAACCGCCTGCGTCGACACAGCACCTCTCCGATTAATCCGTCAGATTCCCTCCATAAACTTTGACTAATAGTCAATATTTATTGGATATAAAGTCCTTGTTTGAATCACCAACCATACATGCCCAATTTTGAGCATAATGTATTCTTTCTGCAGCTATAATATCTCCCTTTACTTCTATTATATATTCTTTCATTTATTGCATCGGTAAATTACATTTCCTTGATATTATTTTTGATAAAGTCGATTTCTTTATCGGTGAGATGGTATTTTTCGAAGAGTCGGTTGTCTATTTCTGCTATACTCTTGGTCCAGTCAATATCTTCATTAGACGAAAAGTCCTGCATGGGCACATATTTCCAGGTATCCTTAGGATTATCCTGGGTGACTTTGAGACTTCCCAGTAATAACCTTACAAATCGTGTTTTAATATACTTTAAACATGCTTCAGCTTGTGAATATTCATCGAATTTTCCTATGCTGAGAAATGTCAAAGTATGGCCTATACCGGGCTCTCCTATCTCTGGAATTCCTATTACAGGAGTGCTCTTGACTTCGCCGATTGCGCCTGAACCATTGGATTTTGGAATTAAAACCTTATATTTGTCAATATTGTCAGGAAGCTTAACATAAGATCGTTTGATCCATTTTGTTATTCTTCTCCCTCCTTGGCGACCATAGATTCCGACATAATCGGTTTTTGGGGGGATCTTATCAAGAAACAACTCAGGAAATATTCTAAAGACACTTGAACCGATGTCAAAGCGATGACCTTTGCTTTGACGACCCTCTGCCCAGGGATTTTCTTTATATATTTCCTCTGATAATCTGTAAAGATCTCGTGGATAAACAATATTTGAAAAAGACTCTGTTTTGGAGGCTAGTACTTTTTTCAATATGCTTTTAACCTGAGAATACGGTGAGAAAATACCAATGGGCCCGAGATTTAGTTTTTTATCCCATAGAGATATAGCGATACCTCCCTCGACATCAACATTATCAAATACATCAGTCTCGTTAACCCAATATTTACCTACTTTATAGTTAGGATCCGAAAGGAACTTTAAGTTCCAGTCTTTAGGCGTTTTGCCTACATTAAACAGGAAACGGGCCGGATGGATAAAAGTTCCTTTAGATGATAATTCCTTACCAATTTCTATAAAATAATGATATATAGGGTTTGATCCACTACCATGTCCTTCATTGGTTTCGTTATATGGAGGATTCCCGACTGTTGCTGTGAAATTCATTTCTTTAAGTTTGCTTACTAATTCGGTGTTGTAAGGTTGCTTTTTGTTTTTGAGGTTTATTAGGGCATAAGACGTGAAGTCGCTGAATATGTTCTCTACCGGCATATCCAGCAGGGAATATATCTTGCGGGTAAATTCGTATGCTGTGCCGGAAGTGCAGACTGAATAGATTTTGTCCCTCACTTCCGGCCGATTCCCGTATCTTCTTAGGAATCCGGCTGCAAATTCCCCTTGTTTGGATGCTATGTCAAGCACTTTGGCATTCTCATCTTCAAATAGATTTTCCGGTAATTGGGCTATCATCAGGTCGACGATATCATCCCGCATCACAACTTCTGATTCGGAAATTCGGGAGAATTTTGTAAAGGCCTGTTTGATTCTTTCCTCAGGTGTCTTTGACATATCATTTCCAAGCTGATTTAGATGCTTTATCTTATAGTCAAGATCCCTGATTGTAAAACAATGGCCTTTTTCTTTTATCACTTCTATAATCTTTGTTGAAAGTCCGAGATGTCTTGCTATGCGCCGGTTGTTTTCTGTTGACTCGATAGCCCCGAGCAATTGGTCGATTCCATTGATTTCCTCTTCGGTAAGAAATGCGAAATATAGAATCAGAGCGAAATAGGAGGATATTCTACCTGCTATATTCTTGCTGTCATCAGCATGGCTTTCCTCGCTTGTGCCGTCGTCGGCATTATCGTGATTATTGTCCGATTGGTTATCAGTATTGTCTTTGTCGCCTGTAGAGTTTGCCTCTATATCATTTTCTTCACCGTTTATATCATTGGCTTTTTGCGAAATACCTTTCTTTGAGCTTAAAGGCAAAAGATTCTTGATTGCATCTAGTATTTCAGAATCAGTTAAAAGACTTGCGTCAATCGGCACTGACGCCGCTTCCTCATTGACCGACCTTGTGGAAGCGTACGAACGCACCGCTTCCATAATGTCACTTGTCCCGATTTCCCTTAGTCCGAGATGGTCAAGGCTTATGATAGGTGAATACTTGAGTTCATCTTTAATTCGTCCTTCAAGGTTATCATTGCCTTTTTTCTGGGTAATGGTATTGTAAATCTGACTCTTAAGCTCTTGCAGACAAAACATTCTTTGCGGGTTGAAGTCGACAAGTATTGTCTGTGGCTTTAGATTTACTTTTATCGGCTCCTCTTCGGTTTCGTTTCGATATTCTTTTAAATATGGACTTTGAAGTCTGAATACTGCCTGGTCATATTCTTCTGGTGATGTCGTATTCTTAAGAAATATCATTGTATCCCATTCTTTGACTGTGCTGCCGGTAAGCATACGGTTCACCGTGAGCGTGATTGTCTTTTGCTTCCTTTTTTCGCAATCGGCAATCTTATTTTTTACTGAATCGGTATCGGGATATTTCTTGCTGGAATTTGGGCCGGAAATATTTATTATCTCATATTCGGATAAGTTCTTGAATCTGTTTGCTTTAATCAGTTTTTCGAGCGCGTCACATGAAGCGCAGTAAGGCAAAACTATTACTATATGACGGCAAAGACTGCCTTCTTTTATGAGTTTATTGTCTAAAAAGCCCAGCACATTTGTATCATCTTTTGAGCCGTCTATTGTTTTCAAAAAATCAATGACTTCTGCTTCATGTACAAACTTATTATGGTCCGATGAGGCCTTTTTTACAGACATAGGTCGGAAAATCTCGGCAAACGATGTTGTCACTCCGCTATTTTCAAGTTCCCGTATTTTATCAAGTGACGACTGGCTGGGATTGAACGCAAAACGTATCATCTGGGGGAATCCGTAATATGGATTTTCCCAATCCTTGAAATCAGAATTAAGACAGTTTTCATCAATCCATTTTTGCTGCGCATTGGCGATATCGCTGTACTGAACAAAGGCTATAATGTCATCGTCCGTGAACTCGCCTCCCATCAGTACTCTGTAAGGCGTACCCGAAAGATGAAGCGTTACTTTCCGTTTTAGACCCTTGACATGCTCCTTAAGCTCTTCGGCATCTTTCTTGTTTTCTTCCTGCTCTTTGCTTTCATCGGAGTCCGGTGATATGTTTGGGGCATTGTTTAATATATAACCATAACTCTGTGCTCTGGCTCCAAAGTGAGTTTCATCAACGATGACCAAATCCCACTGCGTATCGATTACCTGTTTGTGTTGGAATTTAAGTGTACCTCCTTGTAAATCCTGAAGAGTGAGAAAGAGTACAAGAGTTTCGTCTTCCTTTCGGTTGGTAATGTATTCGGAATCAACTTTAAGTTGCTCGACAGTCGCATAAGTATAACCTTCGAAATTGCCGATGAAATTTACGGCATGATACCACTCCCGTTCCACATCGGCTTTGGCCGATAAAACGAGTATGCGTTTGAATCCTGCCGCCTGGGCACAACTCAGCGCTGTAAATGTTTTGCCGAAACGCATTACGGCAAACATCAGCAGGTTGTTTCGTTTGTTTTTGAGCGCTGTCTTGAAATTCTCAACTACTTCGGCCTGATTCTCTCTCAGCTCTAATCGGGGCCCTCTTTTGGGGGTTAATTCTTCCGGTAATAACCCGGGATTGAAGAAATTATAATGGTTGTCTCCGTTTTCTGCACTCCTCGTTATATCCTCGATTGCGTCTTTTATATCTTCTTTTTCGGCATTGTGAAAGAATTCATTTGAATATAAATCTGGATTTACTGCTTCTTCTTCCTTTAGTCTTTCACATTGATGACCTATGAGATATTTGTGTACCTCATAGTCTCTGAATATTAAGTCTTTGTCTACACGCGATTTGTCGACTACTGCTGGCCATTTGGCTATATATTCAAGATTCTTGAATTTCCTGCTCCATTCCTTGATACGCGTTTCAACAGGCCGATAGGTATCTCCCACTTTTAAATATTCCGGATAGGTACCTGTCTTAAACGCGTAAATATTAGGTTTTACACGTCCTGTAATGTATCTTTTTAAGAAATCGTAGTTTATAGACCTTGACATTTTATACTATTTGGTTTCGTTTTTTAGCAAATCGACAAATCTTATAATCTCTCCGGCTTCCCAGTCATTGATTAGGGCATAAATGCCATTGTGAAGTTTCATATTGTTTTCCTTGCAGCCTTTGCAGGGTGTGATTTTTTCTTCTACCTCTCCGAATAAATCTTTAATCGTAGTTTTTAAACTATGACATGAGTTAGGAATTACACCTTTGAGACCGTCCATCTGCCAGATGTTCCATGAAATGATATAGGCAATGTGCTTCAAGGCATCGAGTTGGGGCTTTTTGCCGAACTTCGCCCGGTAGTTGTCTATGAATGTATAAAGCAGAGATTCCCTTGCAAGCACTATATTATCTCCTTGCCATTCAAATCCATAAGTGCTCTTATATGCAGCTTGTGCAGCTTTTATCCAGTCGTCGCTCGTCTCCGTATTCTCACTAACTACACGGAGTTTGCGGTCAAGAAGCCCTATGCGGCGTTCTACCGGAATAAACTCTCCGCTTACGGCATCATACCTACTCGCAAGATAAGGAGCCTCACCGCAAGTAATCTCAAGACGGTTGTCCTTCACATAGTCAAGCCATGTTTTTCCCTCAGGGAATTCTACTTTCTCCGTATTGACAATCCAAGAATGGGCGGGATTGCCTGGAAGTCCTTTTGCCTTGATTATGGAAGCATCTTCAATTTCAGTATTGAATACGCCCTCTTTGCCGAACCATGAATTATCTATTAAATTATTTTGTAAGTTGCATATCCATGATGGTGTGAATACTTCCGCCTTTTCGCGTTTTCTTCGCTTTTGTTGTTCTCGTGACTTGAGGGCCCTTGGTACTATGATATTACCATTTACTCCCGTTATGGCTTCGATTTTGATTTTGTCGCCATACTGATAATTCTCTCCAAGATGTGCATAGCTGTCCGTCGCCCAAAAAATATTGACTTGCTCGGTTTCGGTACTTAAAGTCTGGTCTTTAAGCAGCATATTGAGCAAATCGGGCGAAAGCTCGAAGATTTCATTTTCATTTATATCTACTTGTCGGTCTGCCATAGGGAGTAAATTACTTTAGATTAATGACGAATTCCTTACAGACTGAGAATCACTTCTTATGCAAAGTTACAATTTTTTTTTGACTTTTAGACTTGCATGGGGATATTCCAAACCCTGGTCACAATTTTATGCCCTTTATGATTTTTGTTTTTGTGTTTCAATTTTCATAGTATTTTTCCCCAACTTCCCGTCCTATCTTTGCGCCATAATGAAGCGCATAAAGCAAATATCCCAGCCCCGCAAGATGACTCTTACCCGTCATCTCGTCTCCATAGCCGACTTCCGGCGATGGCTCGGCCGTCCCATGCGCTCATTTGAAATCAACCTCGTTCGTTACTTCGAGTCCTTCCGTCAGCGTGGTCAGTTAATCCTCGCCCACGTCTACGACCGTCCCGGCAGCCCCTCCTCCGTGCCCATAATCCTGG
>CAYZFL010000057.1:536-13528 GCA_964477785.1 uncultured Bacteroides sp. | reverse complement strand
TTAAGCCCAACTTCTCCCCTTCAAGAAGTTGGACTCAATGCTTTATGTTTTAGCGGACAGTAATAATCAAAAATCGTTAGATTTTTGGTATAAGAAAACTGGAGAAGAAAGTTCTGATATTGCTTTTGCCTATCATAATTTAGGAGCTGCCTATGATTCTCAGGGAGATTACGACCAGGCTTTAACCTATTACCAAAAAGCTCTTAATATCTTGTGCGAGACTTTGGGAGAAGAACATTCATTTGTTGCGAATTGTCTGAATGGTATCGGAGGAATATATAATGTACGGGCCGATTATGACAAAGCCTTGGAATTATATCAGAGAGCCCTGGAAATTCTAATTGAAACTCATGGTAAAGAGCACCCTGACGTAGCCATAAGTTTTAATAATATCGGCAGTAACTATCTCGCCAAGGGTAATTTCGATAAGGCTCTGGAATATTTTGGGAAAGCTTTGGAAATACAGATAAAAGTTTTTGGTGAAGAGCATCCCGATGTGGCTACCAGTTATTCAAATGTTGGTTCGGCATATGAAAATTTAAGCGAATCTCCGAAAGCACTGGATTATCTTAATAAAGCATTGAAAATCCAGATTAAGATTTTCGGAGAAAATCATCCGGATGTCGCACTTTCTTACAATAATATCGGGGCAGTATATAGGAATCTTGGTGAATTTGCTTTGGCCTTGAATTATTTTGATAAGGCCTTGAAAACATGGTCTGAAGCAAAAGGAGAAAAGCGGTCGGATATATCTAAAGTTTACAACAATATCGGCTTGGTTTTATTTTCGCTGGGAGAATATGAGCAAGCCTTGTCCTATTTCTCAAGGTCTCTGAATATAAACTTCAAAGCTTTTGGCGAGAAACACCATGATGTCTCTCTTTGTCACAACAACACCGGCATGGTATATCAGGCCTTGGGCGACTATAATCAGGCCTTGGAACATTATACTAAGTCCCTGAATATTAATTTAGAAATATTTGGAGAGAATCATCCTGAAATTGCTGCAGCTTACAATAATATTGGCCTGACATATAATTCGCTGGGGAACTGTGAGCAGGCGCTGGAATACTTCTCCAAAGCCCTGATTATTATGGATGAACTCTATGGTGTGACAAATCCGTCTGTGGCTAACTGCCTTAACAATATCGGTTTGGCTTATTCTTCCTTGGGCGAATATAATCTTGCTTTAGATTTTTATAATAATGCCCTTGAAATACAAGATATACTTTTCGGAGAAAAACATCCTGATATTGCCAATACCTGCTATAACGTCGCTGAAGTATATGGAACCATGGGCGACTTCGTCTCCGCTTTAAAATATGCCGAAAAATCATTGAAGATTTCAGAAGAAATCTTTGACGAAAACCACCCAGATATTACCGATCTAAAAGGTTTCATCAACGAAGCAAAACGCCACCTATGAATACCGCTCGGCCGTCCTGTTATCGCGCGAGCTCGCGCGATAGCTCAACGTTCTCTCGTCTTTAACTTCCTTCACTAATGGGCAAAGAACCTGCATATTACAAAGAAATAATCCACAACAGCAAACGTCGCGCGCCCTGGCATGATTATCACTCCCGTTGCATATATATGGTAACGGTTACAAAAATGCCGGGAGTGCCGATTTTCGGTACCGTGATGAATGTCAATAATCCAAAGAAGGCATTTATCAAGCTAACAGAAATCGGTAAAATAATTTGCGAGGAAATTACTGCGACCCCATCCCGTAATACTGCTATCAGAATTCTTGAACACATAGTGATGCCGGATCATTTTCACATCCTTCTTTATATATCGCAACCTATTGCGACGATTGGCTGCACGCAAAGCTCATCCCGAGTATTTCACACGGGTCAATACGCTAAGAATCGGAGAGGGAACCTATTCGGCTTATGGCAATTTTCAATTACTTGACTTTCCGTTCAAAGAACAGATTGTGATTCATCGTGCGGATACATCCGAAACATTTAGACATAACCGAGACCTCTGGCTTTACACCGCTGCAAACCGCGGAGTTCTCGTCTCTCCCTTTATCTCTCAGACCGAGAAGGACATCCGTGCAGAGGCCGAGAAAGTAGGAGGTCGCTTCATTCTCATTACCTGTGAGCCGATGGGTGAACGTTACAAGCCTTCCGGTTCCGATTTCGCGCTATGCACCGAGGGCCGTCTGCTTATCATAAGTATCCCCTCTATCTCCAAAATTCTCACTCGCGAAACCTGTCAGCGTATGAATGCCCTCGCCAGCCGAGTCAGCAAAGCTATCAACTTTGACAGCACAAAGAGCCATGAATAGCCGTCCTGACATCGCGCGAGCTCGCGCGATATCAGTGTCCTTAAGGAATTCCTTGAAAAAGACAATCCCTAAATCATCGCCATAAAAAATTTAATCGAAAAGATTAAGGAAAAACAAAAGAAACTTGGAGACAACAAATAAAGGGGAATACGATAATTTTTAATCGATTATTCACGGAGCACATAAATCAAAAAGGCGAATAAACCCTACCTCCTGATTTCCCTGATGGGGAGCCGGGATTCGTCGGTTTCGAAATGGGTCTGGGAGGGATATTGCGCAAGGGCGAGGTCGAGGGATGCTTCGTTGCGCTTTTCACCGAAGGAAAGATGAAAGCCGGCATCAAGTAGCTGTCGCGCAAGGGCCGGTTTACCACGGAAACCATGAATCAGCCATATCTGCTTAGGGCGCAACTCTTTCTTCAGATGCATAATGCGGTCAAACGCCTTTACGCAATGGAGAATCAGCGGCTTGGAGACTTTTTCTGCCAATAGGGCCTGGCGAAAGAAGATTTTCTCCTGTTTGTCCAGTTCCGCACCCCTGAGGCCGTCGAGGCCGGCTTCACCAATAGCAGCCGTTGCCCGTTCGCCTGCCTCTTGTTCAAGGATGGCGAAAAGCTCCTCTATACGCTCGTCGGGAAGCACAGTGTCCCACGGATGTATGCCGCGGCTCACCCATCCGGCCTTGGGCGCGGGTTCTTCAAGAGGAAGATTCACCATTATATCGGGGCCGTAGACACGGTTGTGGGTATGCACGTCGATAAATTCGGAAAGCGGAGGCGCGGGACTATCATCGGGCACCGGATCATAGCCCGAGCCTCCCCAGGGATTGCAGCGGAGTATACGCCACAAGGCGAGCCAGCCACCTTTAAGCGGACCATATCGCCGCAGCGCCTGCATGGCATATTCGCTGCAGGTGGGCGTAAATCGGCATGCTCCCGGCAGGAGGGGAGAAATGGCTTTCTTATAAAAAACGACGGGAAGGGACGCGGCGGCACCGAGTGCCCTCGAAATCTTGCCGACCGGTTTCATCCCAGTATTTTCTTCAGAAGCTTGTCTACGGCAAATCTCACCGTGGAATAAGCAAGCGGCTTGGAGGCCACATATACAAAAGAG
This sequence comes from uncultured Bacteroides sp., assembly GCA_964477785.1. Lineage (GTDB taxonomy): Bacteria > Bacteroidota > Bacteroidia > Bacteroidales > Muribaculaceae > CAG-873. The sequence goes on along the minus strand of CAYZFL010000057.1, from coordinate 10,120 downwards.
ATGTCACGGGTGGGTCTAGCCTCGCCGGGCGCCGGTTTGAGCAGTCGGAAAGCCTCACGTATGCGGCGGCGCATGAGCACGCGGTCCACGGCATGATGCAGACGGCGTTTAGGCACGGAAATCATCACCCTTGCGCCCACGGCTTCATCGTCATTGTCGGATATGCGCCATACGGCCTTGATGGGAAACACCAGCGCAGACGAAGCCGTGCCCTCTCCCTTCTGGGGAAAGAGCCGGTCAAGGCTTGTGCGCGATTTTATGCGCTCATAGCGCGTAAGTTTATGTGGATGAGCCTCCGACATAATCAGATTATTTTATACAGCTTCCGGGTCGACCGAAGCGTCGGACTGTCGGGGGCTGTATTCATGTCAGGCTTTGGCGGATTCCTTTGCGGCCTTTGCAGACTTTGCTTCCGCAGCCTTGTTGGCGGCAAGGAACAAGTCGATAGCGGCAGGCATGGAAGGTGCGCCGGGTGCGGGAGCCTCTATGTCGAGTCTCAGACCGGCCGACTTTACTGCCTGAGCTGTCGTGGGGCCGAAGGTAGCTATGGCGATATCTCCCTGCTCAAAATCGGGAAAATTCTTAGTCAGCGACTCTATGCCCTTGGGACTGAAGAATACCAGCATGTCATAATCGAATGTTTCATCGGGGCCGAAATCGTTTGAAACCGTGCGATACATCACCGCGCGGGTATAGTTGAGATTATTGTCGGCGAGCAGCTTGTCGTCGCTGCCGTCGTTGGCTTCCGATACGGCATACAGGTACTTTTCGTCCTTATGCTTGAGCATGAAGGGCAGGAGATCGGGCAGCTTGCCGTTTTTGGCGGCGAATATCTTGCGCTTGCGGTAGATTATATATTTCTGGAGGTAGTTTGCAATGCTCTCGCTGGTGCAGAAATACTTCATCGTATCGGGAATGGAGATACGCATTTCCTCGCATAGGCGGAAGAAATGGTCTATGGCTGTCTTTGCAGTAAAGATTATTGCTGTATGATCGCCTATCGAAACTTTCTGCTGTCGGAATTCCCTGGCAGTAAGGCCTTCAACCTTTATAAAGGGACGGAATACTATTTCTACGCCATATTTACCGGCGAGTTCGAAATATGGAGATTTTTCCGATTCCGGACGAGGCTGCGAAACTAATATCTTATCAATTTTCACCGACTTATTCGTTTTATTTTTTATTCAGGTTTAAAGTCATTAAAATGTCTGACTGGTGACTTTTTATAACGTACTACATATAAATGCACTACATTTTACTACAAATACGGGGGGGATAATTTCCAGAGCACAAAGGTACAAAATAAAATAGAGCCAAGAGAAAAAATTGTGGTAAAAAATTCTAAAGCCCTTGAAAATAAAGAATAATCTCATCACTACATAAACCCCGAGTCCTATATAGCAGAGCACGGGCGCGGCGGCTGGATAAAACACTGCCATCATGGCCGGTATGATGAGTCCTACCCCGGCGAGGTTCTGGGTTGCTCCGAATATCCTCAGCCATTTCATCATCATGTCTGAGGAAGTAAAGGCATACGCCACTGCCGAGTAGGCCACAATCTGAAACCCGTAGTATCCGGCTACGAGCACAGCCGTGGCTCCCAATGCCGGCAAGTCGGAGTCGCTCAGGTCGATGCCCCCGGGCGATACTGCGGCAAACACGAGCACCGTGGCACAGATCACAAACTGCACCATGAGGATAAAAGATATATATCGCTCGTTTACCGTGGGCTCATCAAACACATTTGCCCGGCTGCGGCGCGTGCGCAGCTCCTCGAAATAGCTCGCAAGCACACGCTTGAATTTGCCGAATTTCACCGTTACGATGCAGAAAACAAGAGCCAGCACCGTCACAATGGACGAATTGGCCACATAGTCGTCGCTGCGCCGCTGAGCGTCCACGCCTAATTTCCAAGCATCCTCCGGAGCTACGAGGGAACGGGCGTATGCCGCCGGGTCTATCATCAGCTGCTGATAGTTCGAGTCTGTCACAGTCACGGGACGCTCTATGTCGAAGCGGTCGAGCTTGGGCATCAGGCTCAGCGAGCGGGGCTGGATGAGCGATGTCACCACCGGCGACCGGGTGGTATCGCCCGGTTCAAGTTCCTTCTTAGCCGTTCTCAGGCCCTGCGCCAACAGATCTCCGCGGGTACCGCCATGCGACACGGCCGACTGTCCGTCGGCGGAATGTACCGACCCGTTCTGTGTCCCTTCGAGAGTCCCTTGTGTGGTGTTTATGTGACGAAGTGTGTCGGGCATCGCGGATAATATTTAAAATTCTTGTTTAATCTTAAAGAATTATTAAAACCTTTTGGAAGGAAGCTCGTTGTTATTATGAGGAGCCGTAGCCAGAGCGACGGCCTCCGCCGGTGTAGAGGCATATCGCCACAGACTTGTATGTGCCTCGCCGAAGAATCCCTCCTGCAGGGCTTTTTCGACCTGCATCCTGAGACCGGCATAGTATCCGTCGAAGTCGGCGATTACCACATTGCCGTGGTAGATGCCGAGTTGGCGCCAGGCGAGTATTTCGCAAATCTCGTCCCAGGTGCCAAGACCTCCCGGCAGAGCGATGCAGCCGTAGCTTCTTTCGGCAAGGAGTTTCTTGCGGGCGTGCATATCTTCAACAGTAACAAGGTCGGTAAGGTTTGTGGCGTTCCAGCCGTTTTCGACCATAAAGCCGGGAATCACACCCACAGCCTCGCCTCCGGCCTGGAGGCAGCCGTCCTGCACGGCACGCATCATGCCCATCACGCCACCGCCGGTCATAAGACCGAAGCCGGAATGGGCTATCAGCTCGCCGGTCTCCCGCGCCTGCTCATAGTATTTGGGGGCCAGACGCGACGAACTGCCGCAATAAACCGTTATATATTTTTCCTTCATAATATCATGCGAAACTTTAGAAATCATATAAAACCACATGTAAAGCCACACAAGAAAACATGGTACAACCAACGTGGTAAAGCGCCTGAATTCACACGCGGGAATCCGGATGCGGGCTTAAGCGGAAAGGCTCCCGGTCCTCAGTCCCTGACGGGTGACGGGAGTCTCTCCTTCGGTTTTAGTTTACAAATTTACGGCTTTTTGATTGAAAACCGCCCTAAAATCACCGATTTTGATAATTTTTTAAAAAATTCCCCCGATTATAGAAAATCTTTTCCTAATTTTGAAAGCTAAACACATTCGAAACCTACCATACTCGTCTTCCCGGAAACTCCGGGGCGCCGAAGTAATTTCATTCCTGAAAAAAATAAATAATTCATAATCCCAAATTAACCAAACAACCACATGAGACACAAAATGTTTCTAATGCTATTGCTATGTTGCATCATGCCGGCGATAGCACAGACAGCAACCCTGCGGGGTGTGGTGGTAAACGCCACTTCGGGCGCTCCGGTCACGGGGGCCACAGTGGAGCTCCGCGACAAGGGAGCAAGCGCCACCACAAGTTTCAACGGCGATTTCATATTTAAAAATCTTGCCACTGGCACCGACTATCTTATCGTCAAGGCCGACGGCTACGTAAGCAACGGCATCGAGGTAAAACTCGTGCCCGGCTCAAACGACATAGGCAACATACGCCTTCAGCCCGACAACTACAGCGAGGATTTCTACGGCGATGCCGACGATATAATCTACGATGAAGCCCTGCTTGAAGACGAGGAGGGCAACACCCAGGGCGTTTCGACCCTCTCGGGTGCCTCCGACGACGTATATTACAATACGGCAAGCTACAACTTCGGCCCGATGTACTTCCGTTATCGCGGCCTCGACAGCCAGTATCAGAACGTATACATCAACGGTGTGAAGATGAACGACCCCATCCGCGGCCGCTTCAACTTCTCGTCGCTTCTCGGCATGACCTCCAGAGCCTTCAGAAACCGCACGACAGTGGTGGGTCTCAACGCCGCCAACTATGGCATGGGCGGCCTGGGGGGCGCCGTCAACTACAATACCGTGACCGACACTTACGCTCCCGGGTTCAACGGATCTCTGGCCTTCACCAACTCAAACTACATGTGGCGTGCAATGGCCACCTACTCCACCGGCATCAACTCCAAGGGCTGGGGCCTCACCGTGAGCGGCATAGGCCGTTATGCCAAGGAAGGCGTGGTGAAAGGCACTTTCTATAACTCGGGCGGCCTTTTCCTCTCGCTCGAAAAGATTCTCGACGAGAACAACTCGCTCACTCTTACGGCCTTCGGCGGTCCCACTCAGCGCGCCACCGCTTCAGCCACCTATCAGGAGGCCTACGACCTCGTGGGCAGCAACCTCTATAATCCCGACTGGGGCTGGTATGACGGCAAGAAACGCGCCTCGAAAATCACCGAGACTTACGATCCCACCGTGATGCTCACCTGGCTTTACAAGAAAGGAAGCACAACTCTCAACACCACCGGAGCCTTCCGCTATGTAAGCTACTCGCGCTCGGCGCTCCAGTATTACAAGGCTACCGACCCGAATCCCACCTACTACCGTTATCTTCCCTCATACTGGAAAGACAACACCGAGGAATACGATATGCTCACCGACCTCTGGAAACACGACGAGGACTTCCGCCAGATCAACTGGGACCGCATGTATGAGATCAACGAACTCAACAACATAGCCAACCAGAACCTGCCGGCCGACAAAAAGCTGGGCTCGAGCTACATCATGGAAAACCGTGTCAACAAGCAGATCAACGCCATGCTCAACAGCTACATCAACACACGCCTCAACAGTTTCATGACCCTTCAGGGAGGCCTCAGCTTCAACTACACCAAGGGCATGAACTACAAGACGGTGCGCGACCTTCTTGGCGGTGAATTCTGGATTGATGTGGACCCCTTCAGCGACCGTGACATCACCATCGCTCCCGACAACCTCCAGAACGACCTCGACAACCCCAACCGCCGTGTGAAGAAAGGCGACAAGTTCGGCTACAACTACGACATACTTTACCTCAACACCGGCGCATGGCTGCAGAATATCATCAGCCTGCCCCAGTGGGATATCAACTACGGCATCAGCTTCGACTATACTCAGTATCAGCGCGAGGGTCACATGCGCAACGGCCGCGCTCCGAAGAACTCGCTCGGCAAAGGCGCCATGCAGCGCTTCGACGACGCCATGCTCCGCGTGGGCGCAACTTATAAGCTCAACGGCCGCAACTTCTTTACCGTCCACGGCCAGTACGGCACACGCGCACCTCTCGCCGACCAGGTCTACATCGCCCCGAGGGTGAAAAACACCACCATCGACGATCCCGAATCAGAGCGCGTACTCGCCGGCGACATAAGCTATACATGGAGCTACCGCCGCTTCCGCGGTACAATCACCGGTTTCTACAACCAGACCACAAACGGCCTCGAGCGCACCGGTTTCTACGACGAGCAGTACAACACATACGCCATCTACGCCCTCCGCAACGTGAAGAAAGTTTACAAGGGCGTCGAGCTGGGCATGGCATTCAAGATCACACCCTCGCTCACCGCAACTTTCGCCGGAACTTACTCGAGACTCCAGTACAAGAACAATCCCAAGGGCACACGCTCGTTTGAAAACGGTCTCTATCCCGATACCACTCAGACCGTCTATCTCAAGAACTACTACATAGGCTCGACACCTCAGGTGCAGTGCAACATAGGTCTCGACTGGGCGGCTCCCGGCCAGTGGTTCTTCGGCATCAACGGCACATTCCAGGGCGATGCTTACGTCAATCTCTCGCCGGCCTACCATGAGGCTCTGCCCGACCTCTGGACTCTCTATCCCGACAAACAGCAGCTGGAGGAGAAAATCGACGAACTCTCGGGTCAGGACAAGCTCAAAAACGCATTTACGCTCAACATCTCGATAGGCAAGCTCATCTACATCAACCGCACTGTTTCGCTGAATCTCAACCTGAACATCAACAACGTGCTCAACAACAAGGACGTGGTTACCTACGCTTACCAACAGGGACGTATCGACACAAAGAACTACGACCGCAACGCCTATCCCAACCGCTACAGCTACGCCCAGGGCATCAAAGTGTTCTTCAACGCGGGCATACGCTTCTAATCGACAGGCACATAACCGATATACAAACATCCAAAAGCATATACAATGAAACTTAGCATTATAAAATACTTTGGAATAGCCATCCTGGGCGTAACGTCACTTACGGGCATCTCAGGCTGCAGCGATGATTTCGAGCGTCCGCCCATGATTATTCCGGAGGCCACTATGAAGCCCAACACCACCATAGCCGAGCTCAAGCAGCAGTACTGGAAAACCGACCGCAACTATGTGGAAAGCGTAGGCCAGAAAGAAGACGGCAGCGATGTGATAATCTCGGGCCGCGTGATATCGTCGGACGAAGCCGGCAATATCTACCAGAACCTTGTGATCCGCGATGAATCGGGCGAGGCACTCACCCTTGCCGTGAAGACTTCGTCGTCATGGAAACTCTACAACTCATGCCGCTTCGGCGCCGACATCGTGGTCAATCTCACCGGCCTAAAGGTGGGCGGCTACAACGGCCTCTTCCAGGTTGGAGACGAGGGCACATACAATAATGCTCCGTCAATGACCTTCATGAGCTCCGACGACTTCAAGAGCCACATGGAGGCCAACGGTTTAGGAGACCCGTCTAAGGTCGACACTCTCGAGGTAACGCTCGACGAACTCGCCACGGCGAAGGCCACTCCCGCCGGACTTCAGAAATGGCAGAGCCAGCTCGTGAGAATCAAGGACGTGTACTTCAAGGAGGCAGGCCAGCCCTTCGCAGACCCGTCGCAGAACAACACCAACCGCTATGTGTCCAACGCAGCAGGCCGTGAACTGCTCGTGCGCAACTCGTCACATTCAAACTTCGCCTCCGAGCTTCTGCCCCAGGGCTACGGCGACATCACCGGTATCCTGAGCTACTTCGGCACAGACTGGCAGATGATACTTATCGACGCCAAGGGTTGCCAGAACTTCACGGGGGAGCCGGTAGTACCGGCCGGCGATATCTTCACCGCCACCTTCGCCTCGGGCCTTGACAACTTCACCATCGACAACGTGTCGCTTCCCTCCGAGCTCGACCACGTTTGGTCGCATGATGCAAACTACAAATGCATGAAAGCCTCCGCGTTTGTAAACAACACGTCTTATCCTTCCAAGTCGTTGCTCGTATCGCCTGAAATAGATCTAACGGCAGCCAAGACTCCGTTACTGGTATTTGAACACGCAGTGAACAAATTCCCCGACCTCGACTTCGTCAAGGCCAACTGCCAGGTACTCGCCCGCGTGGCCGGCACGACCGAATGGACAGTTCTCTCCGGTCTTTCGTTCCCCGAAAGCCAGTCGTGGACCTTCGTAAGTTCGGGCAACGTATCGCTGGAACAGTTTGCCGGCAAGAAGGTGCAGATCGCATTCTCCTACACCAGCGAGGACGGCAAATCCGGCACCTGGGAAGTTAAAAATGTAGCCATCCGTTAACCCACAAGACCACAAGCAATGAAAACACTATCAAAACTTCATATCAAAGGGCTGGCCGGCATCTTCGCAGCCTGCCTGGCCATAGGCTCGCTCAGCTCCTGCCAGGACGACTTCGACGACTACAAGGCAGAAGCACCCGTGGCAAGCGTCACTCCCAATACCACCATCCTCGAGCTCAAAAAGGAATTCTGGCAGGACGCCACAAACTATGCCGAGAAAATCGGCACCAAGGAAGACGGCTCACATTATATAATACACGGCTATGTGACATCGTCAGACGAGCCGGGCAACGTGTTCAAGTCTCTCTACATCCAGGACGAGACAGCCGGTCTGGTGTTCTCGATCAACACATATAACCTCTACCTGCAGTACCGCCGCGGCCAGGAAATCATCATCGACCTTACCGGCATGTACATAGGCAAATACGCAGGTCTGATGCAGATAGGCGACAAGGAATGGACCGACAAGGTGACACCTCCCTCTTTCCAGGTTTCGTTTATGTCTCCCCAGCAGTTTACCGAGCACGCCGAGCTCAACGGTTATCCCGACCTTGCCAAGGTCGATACCCTTGTGTTCAACTCCATAAGCGAAATCGGCGCCACCCCCGAAGACCTGATGAAATATCAGGGCCAGCTCATAAGAATCAACAACGTGAGCTTCCAGAACGGCGGCACAGCCAAGTTCTCCGAATATCACGAGACCATGAGCCAGAACATCGTCGACGCCTCCGGTCAGTCGCTGGCCGTAAGGACCTCGGGCTACAGCAATTTCTGGAACAAGACCCTTCCGGCCGAGAAATTCGACATCGTGGCACTCTTAGGTTTCTTCAACACATCCTACCAGCTCACACTCATCGACTATGAGGGCTGTATGAACATAGGCAACGCCACCCCGCTTCCCGGCACCGAGGAGAATCCCTACACCGTAGAGCAGGCCATCAGTCTCATCGACCGCGGTCTTTCGGCCAACGGATGGGTAACCGGCTATATCGTGGGTACCGTGGGTGCCGAGGTTTCACAGGTAACCGGCAACGGCGACATCGAGTGGACCGACAAGCCCGAGCTCGACAACAGCATCGTGATAGGCGCAACCCCCGAAACAACCGACTATACCAAGTGTCTCGTGCTTCCGGTCAACTCCGGCACGGCTCTCTGGAAATACGGCGTGCTCGCCAACCATCCCGAGAACTACAAGCGCCAGATCTGGGTTAAGGGCTCATTCGGCAAACTTATGTCAATGGCCGGTATCACCGGCAACAATGGCTCTGCTTCAGAGTTCAAGATTCAGGGCGTTGAAGTTCCCGACGAACCCATCAAGGAGATGAAGACCATCTACTCCGAGTCATTCGCCTCGGATCTCGGCAAGTTCACCACCGACAACGTGGTTATGCCCTCCAACATCAACCATGTATGGTCGATCGATACACGGTACAGCTGCGCCAAGGCTTCAGCCTTTGTAAGCAACGTGAAGTACGCCACCGACTCTTACCTCGTATCACCTGAAATCGACCTCACAGAAGCCACCCAGGCCGAGGTAGAATTTGAGCATGCGATGAAGTTCTTTGCCAATCCCAAGGAGGATGCGACCCTCTGGGTAAGCGTCAACAAGGGTGAATGGCAGCAGGTAACTATCAACACCTACGGCGACAACAACTCTTTCACCTTCGTTACCAATACCACCGACCTCACAGCCTTCGCCGGCAAGAAGATCCGCGTGGCCTTCCGCTACAGGAGCAGCGAGAGCGCCTGCGGTACATGGGAACTTAAGAACTTTGTGTTCCGTGCCGATGCCGGAAAAGTTGACGGTGGTGGCGGCGAGGAGCCCAATCCCCCCACACCTCCCACAGGCGATATGAAGGGTGATTTCAACTCCTTCAACGGTGGCGAGACAGCCCACATGAGCTACTCGACCTACACCAACGCCAGCGGATGGACAGCCACCAACTCGCTCATCCTGGGCGGCAGCGACACTGCAGGTGAAAACGCCGCGCCCAAGTTCTCCTTCATGGGCAACGCCAAGGTTCGCGCCGTGTGCATGAACGGCCGCAAGGACCGCATCGGCACCATCACCTCGCCCGAGATCGCCGGCGGTATCAAGACGCTGACTTTCAAATACGGCATTCCTTACAACGACAAGTCGATA
>CAYZFL010000057.1:0-526 GCA_964477785.1 uncultured Bacteroides sp. | reverse complement strand
ATACGCTTCATAGTGAAGATTATCCAGAACGGCAATGTAGTAAAGGAACAGACCGTAGAGAATTCATCGCCGGTGAAGTTCACAGCCTATGATTTCAGTCTTGCAGTCAACATTTCAGGCAACTTCAAGATTGAAATAGACAATGCGCCCACGACACCCGTCGACGGCAAAAACGGTCTCCGTGTAGCCATCTGGGATCTCACCTGGGACTAACATCATAAGACGACATAATATCGAGCACCCGAGCCAATGGCCCGGGTGCTTTTTCCCCGGGAAATTTGAGGCTAATTTTTGTAACAAAATGTCAAAGTGCTCCTTGCTGCGATTTTATTCGAAGCGAGGAGCTTCGTTTTGAGGCTTTTCAGGCCGGCGGGGCAGCTGCCGCTTAGACAAGTGGCTTGCCACTTGGTAATGCGTAATGCGAAATGCGCAATGCGCAATTGCCCGGGGGATCGGGAGTGTCGCCACCCGGGGGCGAGTCGTTGTAGAGGACGGTTGGCGGAGGGAGGCCTATTATGGTGTGGGC
>CAYZFL010000056.1:0-13621 GCA_964477785.1 uncultured Bacteroides sp. | reverse complement strand
AATTTCATTTTAATTAAATATAACAATTGTAGCTATCCGGCGAGTTCCGAATAGCCGCAAAAAGGAGGGGATAATATTTTCTAAAACGAGGACTTAGCCGGTCCTGATGCAGGAGTACGTCAGTTTTCGAGGCACCGGTCGAGGGCGTCGGAGATGGCTTTTTTGTCGAGTTGCTGGCCTATGAATACGAGTTTAATCATGCGGTCGCCGTATTTCTCGGCCCAGTCGCGCATCCTGTCGGGTTCGGCCTGCATGAGCCTTATGAGGTCTTCTTCGGGAGCTGTGGCATACCAGTAACCGGCTTCCGACAGCTTTTTCTGCACGCCGGCCTGCTCGAAGAGGTAGCTCATGTCGGTGTTATGGCTGAAATAGAGCACGCCCTTTGTGCGGATGATGTTCTCGGGCCACTGACGGGTGACGAAATAGTCGAATTTGTTCATGTCGAAAGCCGGACGGCGATAATAAACGAATGTGCCTATGCCGTATTCCTCGGCCTCGCCCTCATCATGGTCGTGATGGTGGTGATGATGATGGCCGTGCTCTTCGTCATGATGGTGATTGTGTTCCTCATGCTCGTGCCCGTGCTCTTCATCATGATGGTGATGCTCATGTTCTTCATGCTCGTGTGAGTGCGAGCCTTTTGACTCGGCTTCCATCTCGGCGGTGGGAGCCTCCTCTATGCCGCGTATCCATGCCGCGGAAGTGGCGACTTTGCCGAAGTTGAACATGCCGGTGTTGAGTATCGCGTCAAGGTCGATGTCGCAATAGTCGCAGTCGATGATTCTGGCCTTTGGCTGAATGGCGCGGATTATGGCGCGGATGCGCTCGGCTTCGCCTTCCTGAACCTCCGACACCTTGTTGAGCAGTATGATATTGCAGAACTCAATCTGCTGGATGATAAGGTTTTCGATATCTTCGTCACCAATATCCGATGCGGTGAGGGCGGCGCCGCAAGCAAACTCGCTCTTGAGCCTGAGGGCGTCGACCACGGTCACGATGCTGTCGACCACGGGAATGGCCTTTTTGCGGTATTTCTCGGGCAGACGCGGGAATGAGCAGATGGTCTGGGCGATAGGCTCGGGCTCGCAGATGCCGCTGGCCTCTATCACTATATAGTCGAAACGGCCCGAGTCGCAGAGCTGGGAGAGCTGCTCGATGAGGTCGGTGCGGAGCGTGCAGCAGATGCAGCCGTTCTGCAGACCCACGAGGTCGCCCTCGTTGTTGCCTTGCTGGCCCACGATGCCGTTTTTCTGTATAAGGCTTTCGTCGATGTTCACCTCGCCTATGTCGTTGACAATCACGGCAAACTTAATGCCTCGGCGGTTGGTGAGAATACGGTTGAGAAGAGTGGTTTTGCCGCTGCCCAGATAGCCGGTGAGCAGCAGCACGGGTATTTGCTTTGCCATTTCTTTCAGGAATATTTCAATTGTAATGCAAAATTAGCTAATTTTGCGGTCAATAGCAAACTACAAAAAACTTTCAGAACACAGCTTTCCATGAAAAAGAGCCAAATTTTAAATAACTTATCAAAGTCATTTAATCTATATAATTTACCAAAGTATATCGCCACGGCGGTAGCCCTTGCAGCACTGCCGTTTGCGGCCAGCGCCCAAGGGGTATCGGATTCGCCGGAGGCAAAGGCCCCTCAGGGCAATTCCGTCTGGGTCAATCCCATAATAGGCACCAACGGCATGGGGCATACCTTCCCCGGAGCCAGCGCGCCATTCGGCATGGTGCATCTCAGCCCCGACACCGAGAACGTGCCTCATAACATCAATGGCAAATATCAGCCCCGGGCATATGAATATTGCGCCGGTTACCAGTATTCCGACCCTACCATCGTGGGTTTCAGCCACACCCATCTCAGCGGCACGGGACATTCCGACCTGGGCGACGTGATGATGATGCCCACCACGGGCCCTCTGCGCCTTGACCCGGGCACCGCCGACAATCCATCGGAAGGCTACCGCTCGCGCTACTCCCACTCCACCGAAAAGGCCGTGCCCGGCTATTACGCCGTGAGGCTCGACGACTACGGCATAGACGTGGAACTTACCGCCACTCCCCGCACCGGAGCACACAGATATAAATTCGACAAAGCTGCAACTGATTCAGCCCATGTGATACTCGACATGGACCACTCGATCTACAACTACGACGGCAAGACGCTCTACACCTATATCCGCGTCGAGAACGACAGCACGGTCACAGGCTACCGCATCACAAGCGGATGGGCGAGAACAAACTACACTTATTTCGCCATAGTATTTTCCGAGCCGATTGCCACCTACGGCTATGCCGACAGGCAGAAAAGCAACTACACGGGCTTCTGGCGCCGCTTTGACGTGAACCACAATTTCCCCGAGATGGCCGGACGCAAGCTTGTGGCTTATTTCGACTTCAAAATCCCGCAGTCACGCACAATCGAGGCCCGCGTTGGGCTCTCGGCCGTAAGCACCGAAGGCGCATTGAAAAATCTCCGCGCCGAAACCGCCTCGCTGGGCTTCGACGAAATCGCAGCCCGCACACGCGCCGACTGGGACCGCCACCTCTCGGTCATCACCGCCGAAGGCTCCGACGACCAGAAGGCCATGCTCTACACCTCTTTATATCATACGATGATAAATCCCTCGGTGTACATGGACGTCGACGGCTCCTACCGCGGCATCGACCACAATATCCATCACGCCGACGGATTCACCAACTATACCGTATTCTCCCTCTGGGACACATTCCGCGCCGAGCATCCTCTCATCAACATGCTCTTCCCCGACAAGGGCCGCGACATGGTGCGCTCGATGCTCGCCCATCAGAGCCAGAGCCCGCATAAGGTACTGCCGGTATGGTCGCTCATGGGCAACGAAAACTGGTGCATGATAGGCTATCACGGAGTCTCGGCCGTGGCCGACGCCCTCACAAAAAACTCCGCTGTCTCAGGCAATACTTCCTGCATTGACGGCAAACACGCCCTGGAAGCCATGGTGCGCAGCTCTTCACTCCCCTATTACCAGGGTATGAAGGATTATATGAGCAAGGGCTATGTGCCTTTCGACAAGGACGCCAGCGCGGTCTCCGTAACCCTCGAATACGCCTACGACGACTGGTGCGTCCATACCCACGCCCTGCGCATGGGCGATACTGCTTTGGCCGAGAATTACCGTCAGCGCGCCCTCAACTACCGCAATGTCTTCGACCCGGATATTAAGTTCTCGCGTCCCCGTTATGCCGACGGTTCATGGAAAAAGCCATACAGCCTCATCCGCACCTCAGGCGAGGGCTATCTCGAGGGCAATGCCATGAACTATGCCTTCTTCGTGCCTCACGATGTAAAGGGTCTGGTCGACCTGATGGGCGGCGACCGGCAGTTTGTGGCAAATCTCGACCGCCTTTTCTCATCCGAGCTGCCTCCCGAGGCTTACGCCGACACGGAAGACGTGACCAAAGAGGGACTCATCGGCGGCTATGTCCACGGCAACGAGCCCGGCCAGCATATACCTTATTTATATGCGTGGAGCTCTCAGCCCTGGAAAACACAATACTGGACCCGCGAGATTCTAAACCGCATGTACCGCAACAACATCGACGGCCTCTGCGGCAACGACGACTGCGGCCAGATGTCGGCATGGTATATCTTCTCGGCCCTCGGCTTCTATCCCGTCTGCCCCGGCAGCGACCAGTATGTGATAGGCGCGCCATATCTGCCATACGCACGGGTAGAACTGCCCGACGGTAAGGCTCTTGAGATAAAGGCTCCGAAGGTAAGCGACAACAACCGCTATATCAGGTCGGTAAGGCTCAACGGCCGCGAGCTCAACCGTTCCTACCTCACCCATGCCGAGGTGATGGCCGGAGGCACACTCGAATTTGACATGGCCTCCAAACCCAACCGCCGCCGCTGCACATCGCCCGCCTCGCGACCCTACTCGCTGTCGGACTAATTTTCATCATTTCCCGACTATTTTTCAATTTTATAAAATTTTTCTTGCTTTTGTCAAAATTTAGCTATAACTTTACGGCGATTTGTAAAAAGGACTTCTAATTCAATCCCATATTATTCATCAAACAAATTTTATTTATGAAAAAATTCTACTCATTAGCACTTGCAGTCGCTGCCGGTTCAATGGCCCTCAGCGCCCAGGCTCCCCAGAAAGTAGCTCAGCTTAATGCTGAAGATGCACCCGTAGCAGTAGCTACTGCAACCAGCTCTACGAATAACATCACGCTCGCACCTCAAAAAGCTGATGCAGAGTTGAGCATCTTCGGAGATTATATTTATTCTTTTCACAGCTGTCTTAATGGTCATACATCAGAGAACAGGATAGTCACCATTACAAAGGGCGAAGGTAATGCAGTAATAATATCCGGACTTTTCGATGAAGAAAAAATACAAGGAAATTATAATCCTGCAGATGAGACTATAACTATTAAACCTCAGATTCCTTTCATTAATAAGCAAAATAGCGAAGCCGGTGTCTTGGAAATCTTCGACTGGTCAGGCGAATCCCCCGTTCCTGTTAAAGGTGATATTGTATTAAATTACAAAGGTGGCGTGCTCAGTTTCAAGGATGCCTTCACCATCATAGGTGTTGGTGTTCATAAAGGTACCTTTAGTGAAGAGAATATCACAGCCGGTGAGTTTTTGGATAAGTATTACTTTTTAAATAACGGCAATTTCTTCCTGAATAAGGCAACCGTTTTTAATCCTATAGGCAAAACTAATTTCACAAACAACTTCTTCAATCCTGTGTTCGGTACGACAGTAACAAACAAACCCGTTGAAGTTACAGTTGCCAAGTGTGCTACAAATGGCAGTATTTTTGTAGTATTAGGTGCTTTCGGTGCTTTCGGTGCAGATTATAATGGTCAAATGATTATAGATGCAACTGACCCTAAAATCGTTAGAGTGCCTGTGCAGAACTCAGGCGTGGTCGGAGAACAAGACGGAATTACCTGGTATGGCAGCATCTCATGTATTAGCACCACATTAGCACAATATAACGCCGCAATTACCAATCAAAAACTTGGTGGTGGTGCCATCACTTCAACCGGTGACAAAATTGAGTTCACAAAGAGTGCATGCAGATTTAACTGGCCGAAATCACCCACTGAAAGTGAAAGGAGCAAGTGGTATTATACTTCCGGTTCAACCAACTGCACCCTCAATCTTCCCGGTGAGGCAGGTATCGAAGATGTTATCAGCGACAGCGAGAATGCTCCCGTTGAATACTTCAACCTCCAGGGCGTGAAGATCCAGAACCCCGCAGAAGGTCAGATTGTGATTCGTCGTCAGGGCTCGAAAGTAACCAAAGTGGTTATGTAATTCCCCAAACGAATAATTAGAATTTAAAGATTATTCTTTATATAATAAGGTTGTGGCTCCCGGGTCACGACCTTTTTTGTTTGCAGGGGCTACGTTTGTATGGGCTGCGCCTGCGGCCAGCCCGCAAATTTTAGTATTAAAATCTCCAATAATATTTGCGGATTTAAACCAAAAGCCTTAACTTTGCGTTATAAACACAAAGCGGGCAAGAAACCGCCCGGCGCGGCAGAGGCCGCCCGCTTCCCGCAATTTCAAAGTCTGCACAAACTTATCCCACATCAAAGTAGATTGGGAAACTCTTCAAATTATTATGAAATACCGAGACAATCGAGCCATCTAATGGCGGGCCTCAACTTCCTTTTGGAAGTGCATTTATGGTGCCGGAGGATTACAAAGGATGGCGAGAACTCAAAACCTGTCTATTCGGAGTTTCATCGCATCCTTTGATGTGGACCTTATACGGATCGAACCTTACGGGCTCAGGGCCCGGACCGGTTCGGTCCTTTTTTGTGTAGGAAGAGAGTTATCGGGCCGGCCGCTACTTTAGAAATTCTGCAATTTATGCAGGAATTTTGTTTACACCTTGGTAATCTTGCAATTTATGCAGGAATTTCAGTTATACTTAGGCAATCTTGCAATATTTGCAGGAATTTCAGTTATACTTGGGCAACTTTGCAAAAACAATGGAGGGACTTCCGGTTTCAGATAAAGGTTAACCTTCTTCATCATTGCCTTTCAGGAGGATAAAAAACGGCAACCTCAATTTCGAGCTTACAAATGATTAGCAATTTTCACCATTAGACTTGCACTTTTCAGAATAAAATTAAGACGCCCTCCAAAAAACTAAATATTTCAGGTTGCATTTTCCAAAATAATTCTTATCTTTGCAATTGAAATTAAAACCATAACAAAACCAAGCGGAAAATTAACATTCCCCGCATCCGGGATGCTTCCCTGCTATTTGGGATGCCATCTTACAAATTTTAATCCGTTACTCAATTAAATTAATCATAGTTCAAATTTGTCGCTATGCAGAAATCAAGAACCCCCCACGAAAACATGACCCCTTCCGAACTGGATGATCTTTACATCAAGATGCAGGGTGAAGCCAAAACCTTATTACTGAGACCATGCTATGACCGCCTGGTTGAAGGCGCGAAATTAATCCAATTACGTCGCCGTGAAGCCATGATCGACGCCGGCAAGTTTGACCCCAACATCTACATTGTGAAAAACGGTTTAGTGCGTCTCACATACATGGACAACAACCTGGAGAGAACCCGTGGTTTCGCCATGCCCGGCACACTGCTGATCTCATATCACAGCTATTATGGCGATGCTCCCTCATTCTACCGTTTCGAAGCTGTGGTACCCTCTGTTGTGGTCAAAATCTCGAAAGAAAAATTCGACAAGCTCATCAAAGAAGACCAGGAATTTGCCTTCTGGCTCCTTCAGGCCGCCCAGAACCATATCTACTATGAGGAAATCAAAAACAAAAACATCTCGGGCGAAGCCAAAAACAAACTTATCCAGCTTATGCAGGACTGGCCCGAAATCTTCACAAAGGTTCCCGCAAAAATCATCGCTTCCTACATGGGCATAACCGAAGTTCACCTCAGCCGCATCAAAGCCGAGCTCTTCCGCAACAAGAAATTCGATAAACCCGCAAAGCGCAAATCCAAAAAAGAAGAAACTACTCTGGGCTTCTAAGATACAGTAAACATACCGTAAAAGGAACAATGGGCGACCGCGGGCCGAAAGGCTCACGGTCGTCTTCTTTATATCTGTAAATGTAACAATTATGCCAATCGGCATTTCTATTAAAATTTGTTAACCACCGTCATAATTCTTCTATCCGTCAAGTAATTTTAAAGAAAAAATACTAAATTTGTGTTATCCCTCAAATAAATCAATCTGAATTAAATACTGATAAATTTATGAAAAAGCTATTCAATCTATTGGCAGGGCTGGTGCTTGCCGGAGGGCTTGTTGCAAGCGCGGCGACACCTTCGCTCCAGCCCATCAAGACCCTTCAGGCAGAGCGGACGGATGAAATCCGGGTGCTCTCCGAAGGCACCGCTATGCTCAACAGCGGTGGAAAAGCCATTGAGAAACCAGTGAAAGCCGAGCGGGCATCGCGTCTCACCGAAATGTCGCAGCTACCGGCCGCGACCGAAAAAGAAAAAGCCGACCAGGCAGTAATGCTTAAGGCTCTGAGTATGAAGAAGTCTCCATCGAGAGCCGGCGCCGTAAAGACCGGGACCATGATTTCGGCCGATTTCAGCATCAACGGGCGCCCATACGTCTCGATAATGACACTCGAGGCCGACGGCGACACCTATATTATGAAAAACATTTACGGACTCGCCAGCACCGAGCAGGGTAGCGACGCATCCGTGAAAGTGACAGTCAACGCTCAGGCTGGAACAGTCTCAATAAAGCCCGGCAAAATATATACTCATGAGAAATACGGTCAGGTATGGATGGTAAGCTACGACCCGGAAGCCAACACCATAAGCTCCCGCAAGGAAATAACCGGCTATATCAACGAGAAAGGCGAGATACAGCTGGGTCCGTGGGCCGTGGCCGTTCCCACCGGAGAATACAGGGGGCGCATGTTCAACGCATTTACCCAAAGTTACTGGGGCCCGCAGAACGCCACTGTAAAGACCGAATTAATAAACAGCAAAGACGGTTTCAAACAGGCCGAATACCCGGCATTGTTCCGTCAGCTCAACGCCAACCAGGTGATGACCCTCAACCTCGCGAATCAGGAGGACGCCTATCTGGGAACGCTCACAGCTCAGAAAACGGTGAAAATCACGCCGCAATATACATTCAACGACGTAAGCTACGGTGAATTCGACTGCTTCTTCTGCGAATGGGACGGTGACAAGGGCAAAGTATACGGCGACCGCAACATCATCGCCACCCAGGACGCCAACGGCAAGCTCAAGATACCCGGATGGGTAATCAGCTGCAAGGCAAGCGTGAGCATGCTGGCCCAGGGTATGCGCAACACCGAAATCACGCTCACATCTCCCCTCGCCTACCCGGCAGACATGGGTACGAACTTCGAGGGCGAAGGCACAAAAGCCTCACCTTATCTTATAACAACACCGCAGGACCTCGTGAAACTCTCGGCAGCGGTAAACGGCGGCATCAGCTATGCCGGCAAATACTTCGCTCTCAAAAACGAACTTGACATGTCGACGCTCAACATGGTGCTCGAACCAATCGGTGACGTGCAGAACAGCTTCGACGGCATATTCGACGGCCGCGGTCTGGCAATCAAGAATCTCAGAATCTCGAGCCTCGGCGCAATGTACGGAGGTCTCTTCGGTCGCACAGGCCAAGGTTCTGAAATCAGAGACATCAGATTAGAGAATCCTCAGGTTCAGGGCGCAGGCCGATTCATAGGCATCGTAGCCGGAAGGGCCGACGGCAAGATTTCCTACATCAACATCAGCAACGGCGTGGTGGCCGGCAGCGGCAACCTCACAGGCGGTATCGCCGGAGCAGCATACGGCACCGTGGCTGAATGTCAGGTTTCGGCCAAAATTCAGGGTGCCAACAACATAGGAGGCATAGCTGGCTGGGGATGCGCCGACATCACCAACTGTCACGTCCAGGGTTCGCTCGAGCTCATGGGTTATGACGCTTCGTTCCATAACGTTGGCGGTATCGCCGGCACATTCTCCGTAGAAGACAAGAAAGACCGCTGGACCATCAGCGGCTGCTCCTTCGACGGTGAAATCACAGACAACGTGGGAGGCGGATCGCTCGGCGGCCTCGTGGGTATTCTTTACCGCAACGTGCTGAAACAGAGCTTCGCTGTAGCATCAATCGCGGCCCACAACGCCTTCACCGATCCCACCAAGGACACAGCCACCGGCGGCCTCTGCGCATATATCTCGGCTGCCGAAGTTACCGACTGCTATGCATCGGGCAACCTCGTGAAACCAGAGAAAAGCAATTGCGCAGGAGGTCTTTTCGGCACTGTGGCGGTAACATATTCGTCCTCTTCCTCGGAAGGCAACCGCATGACCGACCTTTCACAGGTGACAAACTGCTACTCGTCGGTGCAGATGATAACCCTCAGCACCGAGGACCACAAGGGCATCTACGGCTATTGCGGCTCGATGTTCAACTTCGACCCCGTAGCCGAGACATTCGGCAAGGGCGTATATTTCGACCAGAAAATCAACGACTTCAGAAACGAGAAATGGGGTGTCGAGACCGGCTACCTCACCTCCGGGCAGCTTCCCGAAAACTTCAGCGGCTCGGTATGGCAGACCGAGTCAGGTCTCTATCCCGTGCTTAAGGTATCGGCTTCAACTCAGGCCTCGAAACTGGCTTCGTCAGTCTTTGTCATAGCCGACAAGCAGTGGTCGGGCAAAGTCAAGAGCGCAGCAGAGCTCAAGGCTCCCGAGGGCATCAGCCTCTACCTCTTCGGCGGCGAGGGCCTTTGCCAGTCGACCGAAAACGCACAAATCAGCGGAAACAAAGTAGAATTCAAAGACGCATACTCTTCGGAAATGGTCGTTGCCGTAGGTCTCGAAGGCAAAGACATGAAATTCGTTCAGATGAAGGCCGTCCCCAACTGGTTTGAAGGCGAAGGCACAGCCGAGTCGCCATACCTCATCAAGTCGACCTCCGACTTCGAGAAACTCCACACGGCAGTGGGCGTCTACAAGCAGAGCCACCGCGACGACTATTTCAAAATGGCCGACGACATCGATTTCACCGGCTCCAAGTTCGAGGGTATCGGCGCCAAACGCAGCGACTGCCCCTTCAACGGCGTATTCGACGGCAACGGCAAGACAATCCATAACCTCAACCTCAAGGCCGGAAGCCTCACCGCCGAGGGCAAACTCGACACCAATACATCATGGCAGTATTCGGGTCTGTTTAACGAAATCGGCTCCTTCGGCACACTCAAAAACCTCATTGTAGGCACCGACTGCCGCTTCGACCTCCCGCTCTACGGCGGCGGTATGGCTTACCTCAACTCTGGCCGCATCGAAGGCTGCGCATTCCTCGGTGAAATATCCGCAATTCGCGGCATGACAGGCGGTATCGCCGCAGTAAACGCGCCCGACGCCATCATTACCGACTGCTACTTCGGCGGCAGCCTCAAGATAGGTGAAAGCCACGGCGGAGGTATCGTAGCCCAGAACAACGGTACGGTACAGTATTGCCAGAACGACGGACACATCTCCGGCGAAAAGGTGAGCGAAAACACCGACAAGACCAACTACAACACCATCGGCGGTATCGCCGCAATCAGCTACGGCAAGATTAAAGGCTGCATCAACCAGGGAACCGTTTCCGGCTATGAGACAATCGGCGGTATCACCGGCGAATACTCAAACACCTATGGCACTCCCGAAATCTCGGACTGTCTCTCGACCGGTATGATCGAGTGCGACAACCTCAACACTCAGGAACGCGGTGCAATCGCCGGGGTGGGTTCTTCTTCAGTAACACTCTCGGGCAACTATTACGACGCATCGGTAATACGCACAGGCGCCGTGGCCGGAGCCATTCGCTCGGGCATCAGCCAGCTCTCCACCGCCGAACTCATCTCGGCCAAACCGGCTCAGGGCCTTGGCGGCGACAAATTGTTATTCGCCGAAAAGAGATATCCCGTGCTCAAGGCATTCGCCGACTATGAGCCGTCAAAGGCAATGTCGTCTATCTATGTCAGCCTTGAAAAAGGCCAGTTCATAAGTGACATCCGCAAGGACACTCCCCTCTCGACTGCTCAGGATCTTAAATGGGCACTCGCCGGTCAGGAAGGCAGCGTCTACAGCCTCGAAGGCAACACTCTCAAGATGAAGGCACTCGAAGGCGAAAACCTCAGCAAAGATGTACTCACAGGCACCGTAGGCGGCAAGTACACCAAAGTGTTCTCGCTCCGCTCGGTTCCCGCACTCTTCGCCGGAGAAGGCACCAAGGCGTCGCCTTATCAGATAGCCACCACCGATGACATGACCAAGCTCGCCAACTTCATGGAGAAAAACGCCATGGACTACGAGGGCTATTACTTCAAACTTCTCAACGACCTTGACTACACCGGCAAGACCTTCGAGCCCATCGCCCGCAAGAGCGTGCAGTTCCAGGCCGATTTCGACGGTAACGGCAAGACCATACGCAACTACAACGTAGACCTCACCGAGAGCGCCAAGGAAGGCGAAGGCGGCAAGATGGGTCTCTGGGGCAAGGTGGGCAACTTCGGCCGCATCCACGACCTCAAACTCGACGGCACTTTCTTCGGCTTCACTTACTGCGGCGGCCTCGTAGGAGAGCTCTTCGGCACAATCTCAAACTGCGAGATGCGCGGAAAAGTGCTCACCAAGAGCGACCATGTAGGCGGCTTCGCCTATCATGTCAACAACGGCGCCCTTATTGAAAACTGCCGCAACTACGCCCATGTAGAGTGCACCGGACGTTACGGCTCCGGCGGTATCGCCGCCATGGTGGCCGAAGAAGGCACAATCGACGGCTGCGTCAACTACGGCGAACTCCAGGCTGCCGAAAGATATGCCGCAGGTATCGTATACCGCTGCTTCGGTACATTAAAGAACTGCGTCAACGAAGGCACATACGTTGTCAACGGACCTCTCGGCGGCCGCGACTACTGCGGTATCGCAGTGAGACTTCTCGGCAAAGCCCGCGTAATCAAATGCGTCAACAAGGCCGATATCACCATCAACACGCCCACAGCTACCTCCGACAGCAAGGTTGGCGGTATCTTCGGCGAAATGCAGGCCGCTACCTCAGGCAGCATGCCTTATGACATCGAGGTAAGAGACTGCGAGAACTACGGTAACATCACTCTCTCCATCAAACCGGGCGTCAACAACAGCTCATACAATCCCATAGGCTGCGCCGGCATTGGCGTAAGAGTAGCCGGAAACGTGACAATCGAAGGATGCAGGAACTACGGCAACATCACGGCGACAGGCTCAGCTATGGCCGGCGGATGCTTCGTAAGCTTCGACTCCAGCAATCCCGACAGCCCCGACCGTCCCCATCTCATCACCGTCCGCAATAGCCATAACTACGGCGACGTATACTCAGAGAAACCCGACCTCGGCGGCTTCGCTGCATCGACGGGCGACAACAACGAGCTGATCGACTGCTCCAACCACGGCGAGGTAACCTGCATGGGTTCGGGCATCTGCGTGGGCGGTTTCTCAGGCGACGGATATGCCAACATGACCCGCTGCTACAATGTGGGCGAAGTAAGCTCCTCGGCCGGCGCAACCGGCGGTTTCGTAGGTCTCATAGCCCGCGGTACTTACAAAGAGTGCTTCAACACCGGCAACGTCTCGACCACAGCCTTCAACCAGAACGGCACATGCGGCGGTTTCACAGGCGACCTCCGCGAGGCTGCCGTGCTTCAGGACTGCTACACCATGGGCAATGTCACCGCTCCCGGATGGGTTTCCGGTTTCGCCGGCAAGGCTCCCCAGGGCACACCCAAGATGACACGCTGCTACTCGGCCTCCAGGGTAAACTGCCTCGGTTATGACGTCGACGGCAAAAAGCAGTTTATCATGGGCAACTTCCTGCTCGACACCTTCGAACAGTTCAAGACCAATATGACCGACTGCTGGTATGACGCAACTCTTATGCCCGAGAAATCATCGCAGGAAAACGCCACCGCCAAGACCACCCGCGAGCTTCAGGAAATGACTCCCGGCGAGGCATGGACCAATGTCAAAGCCTTCTATCCCATGCTTACCTCGATGATGAACATCAACGCCCGCCACGCCGCCGCACATATTCTCTATAATGACAGCGACGCCGCAAACAACGTGCGCGAGAACATCACCTTAGCATCCGACCCCGGCCTTACCTGGACCGCATCAGAACACTTCACCATCTCTGGCGACCAGGCTTCTTCGGTCAAGTTAGGCAAAGGCTGGCTCAAATGTACCGCCGACGGCGGCAAGCTCGAAAAGACAATCGAAGTCACCGTTACCGCCCTCTCCTCGATTGATGATATCATCGAGGACGGCCGCGAAGTTTCAGAGCGCGTAATCTACGACCTCTCGGGCCGACAGGTAATCAATCCCATAGCCGGCACAGTTTATGTGGTACGCACCATATTCAAGGACGGCGGTTCAAAGACCGAGAAGAAAGTATATATCGAAGATTAAACCTGATATAACACAAAGCAGACCGGAAGCCGGGCAAACACACGCCCGGCTTCTTTTTATGCCTCAGGAAAGCAATTTTTATTATTACTGTCCGCTAAACGATAGATCAGTGAGTCCAACTTCTTGAGAA
>CAYZFL010000055.1:0-13626 GCA_964477785.1 uncultured Bacteroides sp. | reverse complement strand
TGACAGCTTTTTCACCTTTGCTGCCGCCGCATGAAGCGAGCACGAATACCATAGACACGATGGCCAGAATGCCTGCGATTTTTTTAATCAGTTTCATAAATAGTTTAGTCAGAGATTAGAAAAAAATGCGGGCGGGTATGGAACTCGTCCGCATTATAAGATCGGTGGATTAAAAATCACTAAGCGACAGAATCGGGAACCACTTCCTCGGCTACTTCTTCTGTTTCCTCAAAAACCTCGGGTGATGCCATAGAAGCACCCTGAAGCTCTGCGGCTTTCTGATTGAATGCATTATCGAAAGCGTTGCCTGCTTCCTGAAGTTTGGCCTTGTCTTCGTCGGTGAATTCGTCGGGGTTCTCGGCTGCGTCCTTCATCATGTCGGCAAGCACGGGCATGAGGTCGGTCTGGATAGCCTGAAGCTCTTCCAGTGATTTAGCATCCTTGATTTTCTCTGTAGCATCGTTAATCTGTTTTGCATACTTTTCACCTTTGCTGCCGCCGCAAGAAGCGAGCACAAATACCATGCAAGCTACTGCAAGCACGTCGAAAATTCTTCTGATTGATTTCATAAGATTGAATTTATTTGATTAAAAATTTAATTTTAAAGCATAATAATTCACAAAGGTAGCAAAATGATTAAAAACGAAGCAAATAAAGTGGAGAATTTAACACTGCGGAGCGTAATTTTTAAACAAATGCCACAAAAGTGAGGGTTATGATCGGGTGAATGATGAACCGGAGGTGAATTTCAGGATTTTTTGAAGAGTCCTTCGGTCCACATCGTATTGGGATAGCGCCATGAGTCATCGTAACATTCGGGCACGGTGACATCGCTGAGCACCATCATCACGGAGCCGGGGGTCGAGGTCTTGAGACAGTTGGCATATCCGGCGGGAACGCATACGAGGCGGCTTTCACGGTCGCTGAGGCTGAAAAGCTCGGGGCGAAGGTCAGGCGAAGGATTTTCCCAGTTGTCGATTTTGACCACGGCGACCTCAAAATCGCCCTTCACGCAGTAAAACCACTTGCGCTCGTGCTGATGGCCGTGCCATCCTCGCACCACCGAGACATCGGGATGATGGATGAAATAAATGCGCCTCACGCCCTCGAGGTGAAAATCGTTGAGTGAGTTTATCACGCCGCGATGGTCGGTAAACACCTCTCCCTCAATCATGCAGGGGCGCGAGAAGTCATGGTCTTGAGGAATCTTGCTATACATAAAAAATTACAGGCGTTAAGATTTAAGCAAAACGCTGGCTCAGCAAGCCTTGAAACTCATGTCGAGGCCCTTTACGGAGTGAGTGAGAGCACCCACGGAGATGAAATCGACGCCTGCGAGGCCATACTCACGGAGATTTGCGAGAGTGATGCCACCGGAGGACTCAATTTCTACCGAAGGATTGACGGCACGGATTGCGCGGACAGCCTCGGCAGTGCGCTCGGGAGTGTAGTTGTCGAGCATAATGCGGTCGACGCCTGCCCCGAGAGCCTGTTGCATCTCACGATCGTTACGTACCTCACATTCGATGCGGAGGGGCTTTTTGTTGTCGGCGCACCATTTCTTAGCCGCAGCGATTGCCTGAGGCACGCCTCCGGCGAAGTCGACGTGATTGTCCTTGATGAGAATCATGTCGAAGAGGCCGATGCGATGGTTCTCGCCGCCGCCAATCTTCACCGCCTGTTTCTCGAGGATACGCATGCCGGGAGTGGTCTTGCGTGTGTCGAGCACCTTTGCGCCGGTGCCTTCGAGTTCCTTCTGATATCTGGCGGTCATGGTGGCTATGCCGCTCATGCGCTGCATGATGTTGAGCATGAGGCGCTCGGTCTGGAGCAGGGAGCGCACAGGGCCCGAAACCACAAAGGCTATGTCGCCGGACTTAACATGAGCGCCGTCGCCGATAAAAACTTCCATTTTGAGGGATGGGTCGAAGCGGTTGAAAACCTTGCGGGCGATGTCCACGCCGGCGAGGATACCTTCTTCCTTGACGAGAAGGTGCTGTCGGCCCATGGCGTCGGCCGGAATGGTGCTGAGTGTTGTGGCGTCGCCGTCGCCTATATCTTCCTTAAACGAAAGTGTGATGAGCTCGTCGATAAGCTGATCGGGAGTTTCCATTATATTTTAACGTATTAATTAAAGTCTTTGGATTATAATCGGTCGAGTCTCGGCCGGGTCAGGCGCGGCCTGATCCCTACTGCAGGGTCGCTGCCTTATTTCTTGATACCGCCTTTCACGCCGCCTTTGAGGGCGAAGATATTCTGGTCGTAGCTTACGGTCTTGTTGTCCTTGCGGCGATGGCGCTGGAGGGCAAGCGAGACGAGAGTGTCCATGAGCTTGTCGAACTTGATGCCGGATGCTTCCCAAAGATAGAACGAAAGTGAACCGGGGATGGTGTTGATTTCATTGACATAGATGTCGCGGGTATCGGCATCGATAATCATGTCGACGCGGCTAACGCCGTGGCATGAGAGCACGCGGAAGGTCTCGCCGGCGAGGAATTTGATGCGTTCGGTCTCGCCCTTGGGAAGGTCTGCGGGAATGCGTTTCTTTGAGGCCTGCATGCCGTGCTGACCCTTGGTGCCACCAAGGTATTTGTCCTGATAAGAAAGGATTTCGCCGGTCTTGATGGGCTCTTCGAGCACCGAAGTCTTATAGTCGTCACAGTCGCCGAGAACAGAACAGTTGATTTCCTCGAGATTGTCGACCATGTGCTCGACTATGATGCGGGAGGTATATTTCTGGGCCTCCTCAACCTTTTCGATGAGCTGCTCACGGTTAGCGGCGCGGCCTATACCCACCGAGGAACCGAGGTTGGCGGGCTTTACGATTACGGGGTAGCCGAGACGCTCCTCGACGCGTTTGATCATTTCGTCCTTACGGGAAAACCACTGGCGGTCGGTGAACCACACATAATCAACCACGGGAATATCGTTTTCGCGAAGAATCATCTTCATGGTGATTTTGTCCATACCATTGGCCGAGCTGAGAGTGTTACAGCCGGCGAAGGGGATGCCTATGGTCTCGAGGAGGCCCTCGAAAACGCCATCCTCGCCGTTAGAACCGTGGAGCACGGGCAAGACGACATGTAGTTCGCAGAGCTTGTCTGTGCCAAAGGTAGGCTTCTCGGCGCGGTAGAGGTTGAAATCGCCGTAAATGGGGCGCATATATACGCGTCTGAGTTTCTTGAGCAAAGCGGGAAGGTCGCGGTAGTTTTTCACATCCATAAGCTCGGGGCCTGTGTACCAGTCGCCCTGCTTGGTGATGTAGACAGGCACTATCTCATATTTGTCGGCATCAAGGGCATGCATAGCCTGATTTGCCGAAATCACTGAAATTTCATGCTCGGTGGAACGTCCGCCGAAGAATACTCCTACTCGGGTTTTCATATCTTGTATCTTGTTTTTGCTGATTAAGTGCTTAAAATTTAGGCCGGTATAAAAGAGAGCGAGATATCGTCCGGAGAATTATCTGAAGGTATCGGGGAGGTCGTTTTCGTAGAGCACGATGTCGCCCTGCCGGAGGATATTGCCGAGGACGGCACGGGCTTCGTTGAAAGTATCGACCACATATACCCTGTTATCAAAATCAATGCCGCCTTTCTTAAGGCCCTCGCAGATGGGT
The DNA here is from genome assembly GCA_964477785.1 of uncultured Bacteroides sp. Classification (GTDB taxonomy): domain Bacteria; phylum Bacteroidota; class Bacteroidia; order Bacteroidales; family Muribaculaceae; genus CAG-873. The sequence continues at coordinate 10,007 of CAYZFL010000055.1, read as the reverse complement.
TCGCGGTTATAGACGCCTACGACGATTACAATGTCGGCGCATGAAGCTGCCTTGCGACCGAACTCCTCGTTGAGCTCAAACTCGCGGTCGCCAAGCTCGATCATTCCGGGAGTGACGAGGATGCGGTTGCCGCCGGTCATGTCGCGGAGCACATCGAGCGCCATTCCCGATCCCACGGGATTTGAGTTGAAGGCATCGTCGAGGACGGTTACGCCGCCTGCGCCGCGTGTGATGCTGAGGCGGTGGAGCACCGGCTCAATCTGACCCACCGCATACTGAATTTTTGAATCAGGCACGCCCAGACTTCTTGCCACCACCACGGCGCCAAGCAGGTCGCTTACGTTACACTCACCAAGGAGGCGCGTTTTAAGTCGCAAAGGCTCGAAGGCGGGACGCGGAGGGCAATGATAAGGCCCGGCAGCGGTGCAACCACATTCGCCGGGAATCATGCGGCGGTCGACAACCGTAAACACGGTGCCTTCGGGAGTGTATTTCACATCGGAGGCGATTACGTCGGCACCGGCATGGTTTGTCACGGCATAGCGTACACACCCGACATTAGAGACGGGGCGGTCGGCGATTTTATCGAAGTCATTGTTAATCACGGCGAGGCCGTCGGAAGGAAGCGAGTCGACCAGCTCAAACTTGGTGCGCTGCACGTTTTCGATAGTCTTGAATGACTCGAGGTGCTGGGGACCTACGGCGGTGACTATACCGGTATGAGGATGGACAAGGTCACAGATTTCCTTGATATCGCCGGGCGATTTGGCACCCATTTCGACGATGAAGACCTCGTTGTAAGGTTTGAGATATTCGTTGATGGTACGGACGACTCCCATGGTAGTGTTGTAGCTGCCGGGAGTCATCAGAGTATCATAGTGCTCGGAGAGGATGCGGTGGAGGAAATGCTTGGTGCTGGTCTTGCCGTAGCTGCCGGTGATTCCCACAATCTTAAGGCCGGGCATAGAGGCGAGAGTCTGACGGGCACGGTTGATAAATTTGTTGTTGATCGACTTCTCAACCGGGGTAAGAATCCACACGGAAAGGAGAATGAGGATATGTGAGCCACAATAAAGCAGCAGGAGGGCCTCCATGACGGCGTAAAAGGAGAGATACAAATCGCAGTGGCCGAAGAGGAGGACTGCTCCGGCGGTGATGCCGAGGCTTATCAGGGTGGAGACAGCCGTGATGCGCCACACTCGTTTTGTGGCTACGAGAGGCTTCTTGTATTTCTTGCGGAGGAGGCGTATGGAATTGAAAAGACAGGCGAGGAGGGCGAGGATGATTGCGCCGGCCTGAAGGTTGAACCTCACGAGGCCCACAAAGAAAATAATCACCAGCATGAGACGCCAGCCCGAGGTGGTGTCGCCCGATTCGTTGAGCCATCTCACATAGCGCTCGGGGCGGTATGAGTTCTGCTGCAGCATCATGAGGTCGCGCTTGAGCTCAACTATGAGATTTAACGCGGCGAACGCTACCGCCAAACATACCAGCACAAGTATGGTTACATATCCTATCATAATATCAGGATTTCATTGAATTTAAAAATAATCTTTCTTCCTTTTCAGAGCCAAATTTCATGATTTCAGGAAGTTTGACAAGACGGCCGAAAAGCCGTAAGGGTTATCGAGGAAGCTGTAGTGGCCGCAGTCGGGAAAAGAGACGAGACCGGCGTCGGGGATGAGCTTCGCCATGGTTTTTGCGTCCCGGAGAGGAGTGGCAGTGTCGTTTTCGCCCCAGATGAGGAGCGTGGGGGCCTTGATCAAGGGCAACACGCGCTTAAGGTCCTCGTTAACGACCTTCGAGAGGATGCGGCGCATCATGGGCGAGGCTGCGGCATAATCGGCAGAACCTCTTGCCGCGCGCATCAGCTCGATTTTCTTTTGGGCACGCTTCTTGCCGTAAATCAGGCGATAAAGCATCTTCCCCGCCTTGAAAGAGTAGACCTTTAGATAGTATTTGAGCGGACGACGAGGCTTGATGCCGGCGGCATCGACGAGGATGAGCTTGTCGACATCGTTGCGGGAGGCATAGAGAATCCCTACCCTGCCGCCGAATGAATGGCCCAAGAGCGAGGGCTTTTCAAGACCGAGTCGGGCTATAAATTTCTCGATGAGGCGGGTATAGTCATCGACGCCCCAAATTTCGGAAGGCTCGGGCGAGATTCCGAAGCCGGGGAAGTCGACGCTGTAGACCCGGTGAGTTTCGGCGGCAATTTTAGCCACTGAAGCGAGGGTTTCGGACTGGCAGCCCCAGCCGTGCATCAGCACGATGGGACGTCCTTCTCCACAAATCTCATAGGCAAGTTTCTGACCGTCTATATCAATCGTCTGTTTCATAATTTCAATCTACAAAATTAGCTATTTTATATGAGATTAAGAGTGAAAAGACGATAAAAAATTTGCCTGAGGCCAAAGAGAGGCTTCAGGCAAAAATATATTTATACGGGAGATTGCGGAAAGCAATGCATCCGCAGAATCGGAGCTAATGAAATCAGAGGGCTACCTTGAATGATTTTTTACCGGTTCTGACAATGTAAATGCCTTTTGCGGGAAGGGTTACAGAGCTTTTGCTACCCGAGTAAACCATGCGGCCGTCGACGGTATATACCTGATATATGCCTTCATAGCCTTTGAAGGTGAGGGAAAGGCCAGAGATTTCGACATCGAAATCATCGGCTACAAGGTCTTCGACACCAGAATCGATGGCCTTGATATTGCCGAAGTCTTTCCAGACATCGGCTGCCTTATAAGCATCAATGCTGCCTTCGGGGACATAGAGAGTAACATTCTTGAGATTGAGCTGCTGTGAGGCGGGGACTCCACTATAGAAGAAAGCGCTTTTGTCAACAGTAGGAGGAGTCATACTCTTGACGGTAACTGTATTAAGTTTATTGTCAAGAATGAAAGCATAAATCTCGATGCTTTTGAGAGTGGAAGGCAACACAACTTTTTCAAGGTTCTTGTTGTAAGGGAAAGAGCCCTGAGGAATCACAGTAATACCCTCGGGAACTTCGATATTAATAAAGCCGCAGTTTTGGAAAGACCATGTTCCAAGTGATTTAAGAGTAGATGGGAATTCAATTTTCTGAAGTGAGGCACATTTATTGAAAACTTCACTACCGAAAGTCTCGAGATTTGCGGGAAGATGTATCTCGCTCAGAGCTTCGCAGACCTGGAAGCACTGATTGGGAATCTCTTTAATATTATCGGAAAGTATAACCGTTTTAAGATCGGGATTAACCGAGAATGCCCATTTCTGAAGAGTTGTCACAGTGTTGGGGAGGATAATTTTAGAAGCCGAGCAGTTGGTGGAACCATAAAGGGAACCGGAAAATGCATTCTGATTAACTCCGGTAACGGTGTATTCTTTGTTGTTGATTTTAACGGTTGCGGGGACAGTGATCACATCCTCGATATATCTTGCACCGCCTTGGGCAACAGAGACAGTCTTGTCGGATGTGATAACATAGTTGTAACCGTCGACATCGACCGGCTGCTGAGCATTAGCATTTACTGACAGGCCGAGAATCATACCGGCCGCCAGCATAAAAGAAGTAAAAAGTTTTTTCATAATCTGAAGGATTGACTTATTAAAATTTCGAAATATGCGCTAATAAATAAAATGTCTCTAAACGAAAAGAGGCCTCCGGGGAGGCTTCAATTCGTGTGCAAATATAGCGTTATTTTTTTATATTCCGCACTTAAAGACGCGAAAAAAACGGGATGCCGTAATTTCTTAATCGAAGTTTTCCCCGGTGAGAGATTGGCATTTCCCAAGTATGAAACAACGATGTTGTATGAAATGTGTTAAAAACAAGACCAGTCTATAAACTGAATCGACAGACCTATAAAAACACTAAAAGGACAGAGTGCCGGAAGCGGCTTCTGTCCTTAGTATCTCTTAAAAAACGGGAGGCTTATTTTTTTGCGGGGGCCGCTTTGCGGGCGAGACGGCGGTGGTGACGCATCAGCTCCTGATTGAACTTGCGTTCTGCGTTCTTGAGGTTGAAAAGTTGACGGGGCGAGAGAATGGATTTGAATTTCTCGTAATATTCCTCCTCGATATCCGCCTCTTTGCCTTTCTGCTCTACGATTGCCCTGGTGGCGGTTTCGATCTCGAGGTCAGTGGCGTTTTTGTCCTTTTCGATTTTGCGCTCAAGCTGGCGAGTCTCGTCGTTGAGCTTACCTATTTCGTCTTCCATCTTGTCGTAGACGGAGAAGAATTCGCGCTGCTCGTCCTTACTGAGGTCGAGCTCCTTTGCGAGGAAATCGTGTTTGAAGTTCCTCATTTCGGTCATGAATTTCTCGCGGTTGCCTTGCTTCACGCCTTTGTCCTGAGCGGAAAGTGCAAGCACGCCAAAGAGCATGACCATAAATATTGCAGCGTATAATTTTTTCATTTTTACCTTTAATCAATTAGTAAGCGGTTATCAGCTTTGGCCGGCGAGGGTTGTATGGCCGGAACCAGAAGGCTCGTCTTCGGTCTGAGAACCGTCGCTGTCATCCGGAAGGCTGAGAGATGCTTCGTCTTCGGGTGCTTCAATCTCCTCGAAGTAGATGTAGTCAGATTCATCGAGGCTCATCGGATCGATGCCTTCGAGCATCATGTCGTCGTAGATATCCCACTGGCTTATGCCGTCACCCACATACTCCTGCACGAAAGATTCAGATTTGATGGCTTCTGCAAGGACGGGATTATTGTCGATGCGCTGGGTGTCAGTAGCCTCGCCCGACATGAGGGTAAACATCTTGAGCATGCACCAGATGCCGGCGAACATGGCCGCGAGGTAAACATAGGGGCGCACACGCTGCCAGGGGGTCTTGACGGTGATGATTTTCTCGGGGAATTCGAGCTCGGCACGCTCGGGCAGACGCTCGGCCATCTTCGCAGCAAAGTCGGCGAAGTAACCCTCCGGTACCGTTATGCCGTCGTTACCACCTACCTTGCGGAGGATGTCGCTGTCCTGAAAGCGTTCCTTATTTATGTCGGTGTTTTTCTTTTTCATTTATGGATTTGACTTTTTATCTGGTCGAGGGTTTAAGGGGGATGATAAAAAATATTCCTATTTATTGAAAAATTGTTCGATTTTTTTGACAGCGAGGTGGTAGCTTGCCTTGAGGGCACCTACCGAGGTGCCGAGAATCTGTGACATGTCCTCATATTTCATGTCGTCGTAGTAACGCATATTGAAGACGAGACGCTGCTTTTCGGGGAGAGTGGCTATCGCCTCGCGGAGCCGGAGGGCGAGAGTGTCGCCATCGATATCGGTGTCGGCCTCGATGGTGTGGATTAGGCCAGCCTCCTGCTCGTCGAGCGAAATGCCTTTGCGCTTGCGTTCGCGGGCAAGGAAAGTGATACCTTCGTTTATGGCTATCTTATAAAGCCAGGTGCTGAGGCGCGCGTCGCCGCGGAAATTTTCAAGCGACTGCCATGCCTTCATAAACGTATTCTGCAGCAGGTCGTTGGCATCGTCATGATCCTGCACAAGACGGCGTATCTGGCGGTAGAGCGGCTCTGTATAAAGTCTGATAACCTCGCCGAAAGCCTCGCGGCATCGCTTGGGGTCGCGCAGACGTGCTATGAGTTCCGGGGTTTCGGTGGGTAGACTTGCCATAGTTGATTCGACGGGGATATTATGCAGGGATGAATAAATGCGGCGCGTGGGAGCGACGCGTATTTTACGCAAATTTACAATAATTTCGTTGATTTAGGCAAGCCGAGGGCCGGGAGTTTCAAAAATATTAACTTTTTCGCAACAAATTTTTATTAACTTTGCACCGCAATGGATAAAAAACACATTACAATAATGCTCGCCGTGGCGGCGATGCACTGCGCGATGCCTTTGGAAGGCTTCGCTGCCCCGGAAGACAAGGCGGAAAAACACATCACGCTTAAAGAAGTAGAAATCATAGGTGTAAAATCGGGAATCACGGCCGATGCCGAGGCAGTGACTCAGCTTGACTCGGCCGCGGTGAGCCACGCCAGAATAAAGACGTTGCAGAATCTCGGAGAGATAGCGCCGAATTTCTACATGCCGCAATACGGGTCGAGAATGACCTCGTCGATTTACGTTCGCGGACTGGGCGCGAGAATCGACAATCCCGTGGTGGGCTATTCGGTTGATAATGTGCCCATATTCAACAAAAACAATTTTGATTTCGACCTCATAGACATCGACCGCATCGATGTGTTCCGCGGGCCTCAGGCAGTGCTCGCGGGGCGTAACACCATGGCCGGACAGGTCAACGTATATACCCTTTCGCCGTGGAAATACTCAGGCGTGAAGGCTATGGCTGAGTATGGCTCGCACGCCAGTTTCAAGGCTTCGGCTACGGCTTCGGGCAAAATCTCAGAGAAAGTGGCATCGTCGCTTTCGGCATACTATACGACCCGCAACGGCTACTGGCGCAACTCGTTCAACGACTCGCGCGTGGGCGACGAGAATCAGGTGTCGGCGAGATGGAAACTCGCAGTGAGACCCACCGCCTGGCATTCGATTACAAATACGGCCTCATTCACCCATTCGCGCCAGAAAGGCTATCCCTACAGCTCGATAGAAACGGGACAGATAAACTATAACGACACATGTTTTTACCGCCGCAACTCATTCTCCGACGGACTCACGGCAGTATGGGCCGGAAAGAGGGTGGTTGTGACTTCGGCGACTTCGTTCCAGTATCTCGACGACAATATGACGCTTGACCAGGACTTCCTGCCGGCCGATTATTTCACTCTGACGCAGAAACAGCGTGAATGGGTGCTCACTCAGGACCTTTACGCCAAAGGCAGCCGCGGCAAATACCGCTGGACGGCCGGAGTTTTCGGCTTTTTCCGCCGCAACTCGATGGACGCACCCGTCACCTTCCACAAGACCGGCATCAACGGACTGATTGTGAGAGGCTACAACATGATACACAAGGACGCGCCTATAAAATGGAACAGCGACAGCTTCATCTTAGGATCGAAATTCCGCACTCCCACCCGAGGCATCGCCGTATATCAGGACAGCAACTACGACCTATATAACATAAGCTTCAACTTCGGCCTCCGCTACAGCTATGAGAGCTCGACGATGTTTTACGACAACGACTGCTCCACGTCATATACAAAAATTCTGCCCCCGCCCCCTACCCCGGTGCCGGTTGAGATCCACAACCACGGCAAGCTGAGCCTTCACTCGTCGCGCTTTCTGCCGCGCGCATCCGTGACATGGCACATACCGCAGATTTTCGGCGAACTCTTCTTCAACTACTCCCAGGGCTACAAGGCGGGCGGCTTCAACACGCAGATGTTCTCCGACATACTCCAGCAGGAGCTCATGAAAGACATGGGTCTGAGCCACGGAGGCTATGACGTGGACAAGACAGTGAAATACAAGCCCGAATACTCCCACAATTATGAGATAGGGCTCAAAGGCGATGTGTTCGACGGTCTCATCTCCTACGGCTTCACCGGCTTCTTCATCGACTGCCGCGACCAGCAGATCACCCGCTTCCCCGACAATATGACCACCGGGCGCATGATGAGCAACGCGGGACGGACATATTCACGAGGCTTCGAGAGCGAGATTGTGTTCAGACCCAATCCCGACATGAGTTTCCGGGCCTCTTACGGCTATACCCACGCCACCTTCCGCAAATATGACGACGGCAAGACCTCATACAAGGGCAAGCGCGTGCCTTTCGCACCTGAGTCGACGCTCTATATCTCGGGCTATTACCGTCTGCCGGTGAGCTTCGCGGGCTTCGCCCCGTCGGTGAGCGCAAATGTGCGCGGCACAGGCGACATCTACTGGGACGAAGCCAACACCGTGAGACAGAATTTCTACGCCCTTATGGGCGCGAGCATTTCGTTCGACTCGCGTCATTTCAGCATTAACCTCTGGGCCGACAATATCACAAAGACGAAGTATAATTCCTTTTACTTTGTGTCGATGCGCAACGCCTTCGTTCAGAAGGGCACGCCGCGCATGGCCGGCATCAGTCTGAGATATACGCTTTAAAGGCTCATCGTTTACTTGGGCCCGTCTGTATCATACCGGGCCTTTCATTCGTTGTGATTTCATAAATTTTATTGAGCGATTATTAAAAAGCGTATAATTACGCATCTGATTTGCTAAAAAAGAGTTAAAGTTTAGAATTGAAAAGTTTCTTTTAATATCTTTGTCTGGCAAAAGGCGAGGAAAGGCTTCGGCTATGGTGCGCCTGCCAACCGAATTAAGAAAAACCAATCAATAAAAAAACCAGACAATGAAGAAATTTATCTTAGGTCTCATGGCGGTAATAGGCCTCGGCACCGCAGTGAGCTCCTGCAACGACAACGACGACGATCCACCCTTCGTAACCCAGCAGACCGTAGGCTCTACACAGGCCATAATGCAGACTCCAAACGGTGAGACAAAGATTGTGCAGAACATAAGCTTCAAGCTTACATGGAACTACACCGACAAAAAGGCCGATATCGACATCACCGGCCTCACCGACGAGAACGGTTCTTTCTACCCCACCCTGAAGTTCAGCGATGTAAGCTTTGAACTCGACCCCAACAGCGGCGAGAAAGAAATCAATGCAATTAATCTCTCGCCATCTACGAGCAACGGCTTAGGCGCAGTAAGATTCGCGTCCTTCAAACTCATGCTTACCGACCGCATAATCCTTCAAAGCTATGCGCCCGGATTCTTCGTACACATCGTAACAGAAAACGGCACCAGCTATGTATGCTTCCCCGGCAGACAGGCTTGGCTTGGCGATGCAACAGCTAAAAGCGACGGGGGCGACGAAATTGAGTCGACCAACTGTGTGGCAATAATTGAACCCGACCTTGAGAAAAAACAGGCAGCCCTCTATTTCAACAACCTGTCTCTCAACAGCACAGCCCTCAGCTATTCGTTCACCATGACGAATCTGAACTGCACATTCGAAGCAGACGGTAAGTTCTCGGCAGAGAAAAAAGAAAGCTGGAGCCAGAGCGTCCAGGGCCCCGTCTCGGAAGTCACCTTCAGCAATCTTAAAATAGAAGGCAGCTTCGACGGCAGCATCAAGATAGAGTTTGACATGAAGGCCGAAGATGTAACCTCTCACGTGACATACGAAGCAAACATCTACACCAGCGCCCAGGAATAAACACAGACCTGAAACAGAAATTTAGAAAGCGCTCCCGAATCGAAACGGAGGCGCTTTTCTTTTGCATATAGTTATATCATTTATATAAAGGCAAGAATACACCCCACAGCCAAATAACGCAGCGGCTCGCCGGGAGGCGGGCCGCTGGATATGGGGGAGGGGTATTTTAAAGCCCGCCGGGCACATTGAAGTTATGCGGTGCCCTGCGGATTTGATTTGTTTGTTATTCAGATTTTGTCTTCGTTGGTTTTCTCGATTGAGGGTACGAGGGGATCTGTGCCCCAGTTCTGCTGCGAGAGGCGTACATAGTTGTTGTAGCGCCACTGGGCGTTGGCTTTTGCTGCCTCAAAGAGTTCCTGGGCCTCGGAGGGATACTGTTTCATGACGGAAGCATAGCGCACCTCGCCTTTGAGGAAGTTCTCGAACTCGTCCCAGTTCGGTTCCTTGCTGTCGAGCGAGAAGGGGTTCTTTCCTTCTGCCTCCAGTGCGGGGTTGTAACGCCACAGGTGCCAGTAGCCACATGCAACTGCCTCTGCTTCCTCATGTTGCGACTTGCCCATGCCTGCACGCAGCCCATGGTTGATACAGGGAGAGTATGCTATAATGAGCGAGGGACCTTCGTAAGCCTCGGCCTCGCGTATCGCCTTGAGGGTCTGAGCCTGGTCGGCGCCCATAGCTACCTGAGCCACATAGACATAGCCGTAAGTAGTGGCGATGAGGCCAAGGTCTTTCTTGCGGATGCGCTTGCCGGCAGCAGCGAATTTGGCGATTGCGCCCACGGGGGTTGACTTTGAAGCCTGGCCTCCTGTGTTTGAGTAAACCTCGGTGTCAAGAACGAGTACGTTTACGTTCTGACCGGTGGCGAGCACATGGTCGAGACCG
>CAYZFL010000054.1:0-13634 GCA_964477785.1 uncultured Bacteroides sp. | reverse complement strand
CATAGGAGCAAGCTTATTCAGGCCACAGAACCAGTGAGCCAGAGTTTTGAACCAGAAGACCATAGATTCATAGGATTTTGCAAGAAAGATGTAAAGACAAGTTTACAAAAAAGCCGTCGGAAAAGGATGTTTTCCGACGGGTGAAAAGGGGTTAACGGCGAGTAACCGTTTGGAAATTTATAAGTTAGCGGAAGAGTCAGCGACATCGCCTCTACCATGCGGGCCGTTTTTAATGGAGCATGGGGGTTGCGAGGCCGACAATCTGCTCGAGATAGGGCTTGAGGTCGGTCCAGCGATAGTAAGGCGCGATGGACGAAGGTATGCCGAAAGAGGTTTCTTCTTCGTTGAGCAATGCCTTGACTATCACTTCGTTGTTTTTGTCCTTATAGAAGATGAGCTGAAGGTTAGCACCCATCGGGCAAAGTTCCGTGCCGCTGTATTTCGAGGCCAGCTTTTCGGGGTCGGATTCGGCGGGGTGGCATTTGTCGATAACTAAAAGGGCCGTGAGAGGCGTGATGTTTGAGTCGTGACCGAAACGCAGTGTGGCACCTGTTTTCCCGTTTTCGATGTAACGGTTTGCCTCGGCCAGGATGTTTTCGGCGAGGTTTTTGGCATCGTCCGTATAAGCACCTTTGGCCAGCGGATAGTCGCCGCAGCGCGAATAGAAGTTGAAGTTAAACACCTGATAGAGGTCGTAAAGCTCCTCAGGGGTAAAGAAACCGAGCAGATCGGCCTTGGTCTCCATGTTCTGCAGGTCGATCGCCACCCAATAAAGTTCCCACATAAACGACGCGGGGTCGATGTTTTCGGCGGCATAGGCAGGCTTGAAGATAGAGGCCACGAGGCGGTCGGGATTAGTCTTCGCAGCCTTGAATTTGCGATAGGCTATAGCGGAGGGCTGGTCGGAAGCACGAGCCTCGGCTGCGAGCCGGGTGCTGTTTGCCATGTAATACATGTTGCGCTGTGACGATTCGCGTGGAATCACGAGGTAAGGATATTGCTCCTTGAGGCTCTCGATGAAGGCAAACATCGAATGGGCGCAACGCATCACGGTGGTGGAAGTGGCCGTCACCTCGGCATCCTTTGAGAAGGCTTCGGGATAGTTTTTGCCCATGCGTGAGGCGATTGCGGCGTGCTGACGGTTGCCGAGGGGCGAAAGCTGCCCGGCGCGGCCCGAAGCTTCTTCCCAGATGCGGTTGATGCTTGAGAGAAGGCTATCGCCCAGCGGTGTGAGGCCATTGGCATCGTAAGCGCGGATGAGGGTCTTGCGCAGATCGGCATAGTCGCTTTCGGAAAGAAGATAGCGCGAGCCATGACGGCCGTAATGACTGATATAAAATGGTTTAAAGCCTTTGGGTGCCTGCGTGAGCTTACCGCTCGGCGTGGGATAAGCATAATAGACTCCTGCTGCCTTTTCGGGCGAAGCCTTGACGTCGTTGAGCGTGATCTGGGCGGCAGCTATGGCCGGGCAGGAAAGCAGTAGCGCGAGGCCGAGGAGGGATTTTATGGATTTGAACATATTGATTGATTTTTAAGTGAATTTTATTTGATGCGGGCGCGCCTGCGGCGCAGATTATATGCGAGTCAGGCCAGCCTGAGCCCTACACGGATTACATCACGCCTTTTTCGCGGAGTGCGCACTGCCACTTCCAGGCCGAGCGCATGGTGTCGGCAAGGGGAGTTTCTGCTTTCCAGCCCAGCACATTGTTGGCTTTTTCGGGATTTGCCCATACCTTCTCGATATCGCCTTCCCTGCGTCCGGTTATGACATAAGGAATCTTCACGCCGGTGGCTGACTGGAACGTTTCGATAAGCTGAAGCACACTCACACCGTTGCCGGTTCCGAGGTTGAAGATTTCTATCTTGTCGTCGCTCTTGTCCTGAAGCATTCTCTCTACGGCGATTACATGAGCGGCTGCGAGGTCGTTTACATCGATGAAGTCGCGGATACACGAGCCGTCGGGAGTGTCGTAATCGTCGCCGAATACACTGAGTTTCTCACGGATGCCGATTGCTGTCTGCGTAAGATAGGGAATGAGGTTCTGAGGCACACCGAGAGGCAGCTCGCCGATGAGTGCGCTGGGATGAGCGCCCACCGGATTGAAGTATCTGAGAATTACGCTCTTGATGGGAGCGCCCGAAGCTATATAATCGGTGATTATCTCCTCTGAAATTTGCTTTGTGTTACCATAGGGCGAAGTAGCCTTCTTAATGGGCGACCGCTCGGTCACGGGGTTTGCGTCAGGCTCGCCGTAAACAGTGCAGGATGAGGAGAACACAAAACCCTTCACGCCATATTCGGGCATTAGGTCAAGAAGATTCATCAGGGTGTTGAGGTTGTTGCGGTAGTAGAGCAAAGGTTTGTGGACAGATTCGCCCACTGCTTTGCTTGCCGCGAAGTTGATGATACCCTTGATACCGGGATAGTCTTCAAAAAGCTTTCTGAGAGTTTTGATGTCGGTGCAGTCGCCTTTTACGAAATGAGGCCTGATGCCGGAGATTGCCTCGATGCCGTCGAGCACACCTTCGTTGCTGTTGCTGAGATTGTCGATTATAACCACCTCATAGCCTGATTTCTGAAGGGCCACGGTAGTATGGCTGCCGATATAACCGGTACCGCCGGTTACGAGAATTCGTGTTTTTTCCATTTTATGTGATTTTAGTGTTAAATTTCAAAAGATAAAGAGACTGATTAATTTTTTATCACCTTCATAAGGCAGTTTCTGCAATCGAAATCAAGCCTAAGACAGATGCCAGGAGAACGGAGAAAAAGATCTTTTGGCAGCGAAACGGCACCGGAAGTCTTCAGACAGGCACCGAGCTGGCGCCTAAGGCAATAGCGGGTCGTCATCACCACCCTACCCTGCGTGTCTTTTCCAGAATCTGCCTCCAGTGCAGCCTGAGCCACCTTCGCTCCGAACGATTCATATAGTTCTTTTGCGCTGTGATTGGCCACATTCCAGTGATAGTCAAGCGATTTACCTTCGAGTTGAGCGCGGGCGACTTCGACGTTTACTCCAAGCCTGCGATTACGTTGCTTAGTGGCTTCTATATTTTTAAGGAGATTTTCCACCGCCTCCCTTCTGAGCGCAGTAAGCTTTGACAGCGGTACGAAAAGCTCGGGACTACGATCCACATAATTATTTAATATGAAAGGTGTATCGCCAAGTTTCGCGAAATTTTTTTCACGGGTTTCCTTTTGCGGAGAAGCGGCTTGAGATGCTTCTGCCTCCATTGTAACGGCAACCTCGTGACCGGCGCAGTCGCTCATGGAGAGCTTAACCCGCCGATTGCCAGGGAGTACAACAAACGATACGTTCACCGGGAGCTTTCTAACTATTTTTGTTCGCTCCATCAGAGAGTCAAAAGCCATGTCACGGTTGCGGAAAAGTTTCCATCCCGGGCGAAGAGGAACATCCTCGGCAGTAAACACCACATTGCCCTCGGCTCGGTTAATTCTGAAACCTAATGTTTCATCTGTCGGTGGAATGCGTGCGGCAAAAGTTCCGGGCGATGAGGGAGCAAGAGCCATAAGTCCATCGCCGTTGTTCAGGACTATGTCTTTGCGAAGATTTACCGTGATTCTACGGCCGGCGACTTTCGAGACCGTGCCGATTTCCTCCCCAAGCCATTTCGGAGAGACAATACGCCCGATTGGGGCGGAAGCACCGGGACCATTGCCCTTAAAAATATAAGATGTGAATTCACGGTTGAAAACTTTGTCTAATCCTGGCGAGATAAAATCGGCCGGTACTTTCACGATTCCGCGCGATGAGCGGAGCAATGTGCCGGACGATTCGGCCACTATGCGGTCGAGCTCTCGACTGTAGGCCCTGACGACAGTTTTTACATAATTGATATCTTTCAGCCTGCCTTCAATTTTAAATGAACACACTCCGGCATCGGCATATTGCTTCAGCATCGCGAGGCGGTTCATATCCTTGAGAGCAAGGAAATGCGCATCAGGTCTAAGGGATTTACCGGCAGCATCTGTAAGCGAGAATTTCAAGCGGCATATCTGGGGGCAGTCACCACGGTTTGCGCTGCGGCCCATGAGAGCAAATCCGGCTTGACAGTCGCCTGAATAGCTCACGCATAGAGCTCCATGCACGAAAGCCTCAATTTCCACGCCCGGTACGGCGCGACGGATTTCGGCGATATCATCGGGAGCAAGTTCGCGTGCCACAACTATACGCTCAAAGCCGAGGGCCGCGAGCAGACGGGTCTTGTCGGCGTCACGAATGTCGCACTGAGTGCTGGCATGTAAGGCTATGGGCGGCAGGTCGAGCTTCAGCAGACCCATGTCCTGCACTATTAGAGCATCTACTCCAATGTCGTAGAGTTTTCTTATGAGTCTTGAGGCCGCATTAAGCTCGGAGTCATAGATTATGGTGTTGACCGTGACATAAATCCTCACGCCGAAAGGCCGCGCATAAGCCACCAGACGGGATATATCCTCAAGCGAATTCCCTGCTTTGCTTCTGGCACCGAAAGCTTCGGCACCTATATATACCGCATCGGCTCCACAATCGATTGCGGCGATTGCCGTGGCAAGGTCTCTGGCCGGGCTAAGTAACTCCAGTTCCCGGACTTTGTTTATGTCGTTTTCGGCTTTCATTAGGATTCGATTACACCAATAACCATAAGTCAAATAATGGTTGCGAGTCGCATGTCAGTCATCGGAACAATGTCTGAGCACCCGGCGATAGCTCGTGAATATCTTGCTCTTGCTCACAAAGCCCACATATTTCTTACCGTCGAGCACCGGCAGATTCCAAGCCCCTGTATCGTCGAATTTTTTCATCACAGCGTCCATATTCTCTTCTATCGAAATAGTTGCCGGTGGCATCGCCATGAATGTCTCTACTTTCATCTTTCGGTAAAGGTCGGGACGGAACATTATGTTGCGAATATCATCGAGCAGTACCACGCCCTTGAATTCGCCGTTATCGTCGATTACGGGAAAAATATTTCGGTTTGATTTTGAAATCACGTCTACCATCTCCTTTAGTGACATTTCCGGCTTAACCGGAGTGAGGTCCGACTCCACAACGCTGCCAATCTTGAGCAGATTGAGCACAGCCTTGTCCTTATGGTGAGTCATCAGCTCGCCCTTTCTCGCCAGTCGCATTGTATAAATGCTGTATGGCTCGAAAATCTTGATGGTGAGATATGCAATTGTCGATACTATGAGCAGAGGAAGGAACAGTGAGTAGCCCCCTGTAAGCTCAGCCGTTAGGAATATTGCCATCAGCGGTGCGTGCATCACGGCGCTCATAACGCCGGCCATGCCTATGAGGGCGAAATTCTTGGTCGAAAGTTCAAGCCCTGAAATGCCGAGCAGATTGATAGCGAAAGCGAAGAGGAAGCCGGTCATGCAACCCACATATAGCGAGGGTGCGAATGTTCCTCCCACTCCTCCACCTCCGTTTGTGGCCGATGTGGCGAATGGTTTGGCAAGAATAACAGCGGTGATGAAAAGTACCACGAAAAGCGTGTGGTTGCGGTCGCTGTAGAAAGGTGATCCGCTTGCTATGGCTGAAGGATCACCGTCGAGAAGACTCATGATCGAGCCATAACCTTCGCCGTATAGAGGCGGCAGAAGGAAAACCAGCGCGGAAAGAATCACGCAGCCTATTATAGTGCGGTTCCAGCGGTTTTTGACGGATCCGAATCGGTCTTCCATTCCGTTCATCACCTTTGTGAAATATAGCGAAACGAGGCCACAGACAACCCCGAGAGCTATCACGAAGGGAATGCGTCCCATCTGAAAGGCCTCGCTCTGAAGGAAGAAAAACTCCACGTCATAACCGGTATAGATGTAAGCTATCGTTGCCGAAGTGATTGATGCAATAAGCAGAGGCATCACCGAAACGGTGGTAAGGTCGAGCATCAGCACCTCGAGTGTAAAAAGCATACCGGCGATGGGTGCCTTGAATATGCCGGCGATACCGGCTGCGGCGCCGCATCCCACAAGTATCATGAGATTGCGGGGCGACATCTTGAACCACTGGCCCACGTTTGAGCCTATGGCCGCACCCGTCATGACGATAGGGCCCTCGGCACCCACCGAACCACCGAATCCTATGGTTACGGAGCTGGCTATCATCGAGCTATAGCAGTTATGCCGTTTCAGGCGACTTTTGTTCTGACTGATAGCATATAGCACCCGCGTTACACCGTGACTGATATCGTCCTTCACAACATATCTCACATATAGGGCCGAAAGCACCACACCCACGGCCGGAAATATGATATACACATAGTTGCCGGCATCGGGATTGACATGTGCGGTGAGGAGTCCCGAAATAAGATGGATGGTATATTTGAGCGCGATGGCTGCTATTCCTCCTATAATGCCCACTATCAGAGCGACGAACACGAGAAAGGATTTTTCCTTTACATGCGACTCGCGCCAGTGCTGGAAGGCGGCAAGACGTTTCTGTATATAACGGCCCATTCTGCCGGGGGCTTTTTTCTCCTTATAACTCATACTCCCTTTCCATTAATTACGGTTAGAACAGTATATAATAGCACTTTGAGATCTGTGGGTACTGATACGTTCTGCACATATATCAGATCATATTCCATGCGCCGCTTCATCTCCTCGATGCTCGATGCGTAGCCATATCTCACCGCCCCCATCGAGGTAATACCCGGGCGGCATTGATAGAGCAGAGCATAGCGCGGTGCGTCGGCAAGAAGTTGGTCGACATAAAATTTACGTTCCGGCCTGGGCCCGACTATCGACATATCGCCACGAAGTACATTCCAGAACTGAAGGGTTTCGTCAAGACGGTACTTCCTGAGCACACGACCGGGTGCCGTAACCCTTGAGTCTGTGGCTGATGAAAGTCTCGGTCCCTGGGCTTCTGCATCGGTATACATGGTGCGGAATTTATAAATGGTAAATTCCTTGCCCCGCAGTCCAACCCTCTTCTGGCGGAACAATGCTCCGCCCGGCGAATTTCTCTTCACTACTATAGCTATTGCGGCATATAAAGGGGAGAGGAGGGGAAGGCTGATTGAGGAAATTAATATGTCGGTAAGGCGTTTGGCATTACATACAAGAGCTCCGGCTGAAGGCACCGTGAGGTCGATGAAGGGTGTGCCTGCAAAATTCAATACTCTTGATTTGAATTCCAGACGGTTATAGTTCTCGGCCGAAACAAATACCGGCACATCATAGCGATAAAGATCCCAGATGGCCGGACAAAGTGCTTCAATAGCATTGTCGACCGAGCAGAAAAGCACCGCTCCGAAATCACGGGCATTGAATTTTTTGTCGAGATTTTCATAACCACAACTGTCCGACCCTTTGCCTCCGAGGCCGAGGGGATGTCCTTCCCTCTCAAGACGCTGAAACATCTTTTCGCATTCGGCTTTGTCACCCACAAGCAGTGTTGGCAGGGTAAAGCGGCCTTTATGTCGTCTGGCCGATATATGGCGGCAGATTATAGTTCTTTCAAAGGCAACAGGCAGGAAAAGGCATAAAAACAGACAGAGCATCAACTCATAATTGAGCATTCTTTCAGGTATACCGTCGTTGATAAGCGTGGTAAAAAACACTATTATCATACCTGTAAAGGAAGCTCCCGCACAGGAAACAAGAGCGTCACCGCCCGATGAAGCCATCAGTGCCCGGCGACCATAAGAGCCCCAGAATGCAAAAATTCCCACCATAAGCAGGGGAACTATCACCTGCCCGAGTACAACCTGTCTGTAACCGAGCCAGTTAAGAAGCTCCATATGCATGGATTCCGGCAATGTGAAGAAACGAATCACATTGAAAGCGAACCAGCCGCAGCACACCGCGATAAAATCTGCGATAATTGCCGGCAACCTTCTTTTTTCAATTGCGGTTCTTCTCATTTAGGTCTGTGTTTTTTGCTAATTCGGTCGAATTTTTGATTTTTAGTTATTTAGGGATGAAACTATTATTTATTCCCTGATTACATGAATACCGCCTCCGGGCAGAATTTTTACTATTCTCGAAGGTACGGCACCCGCACATGCTCCGGACCCTGAACGACGACTGGTGCAGACATAATCGGCCCCGGAAATTATGGCTTCGGATATTTCGCCGAAAGAAGAAGGCGCCTTCTCTCCGCTGATATTTGCCGAAGTGGAAACCAAAGGGAAACCGGCGCAGCGGCATAATTCTGCCGACCAGAATTCACGGGTCAGCCTTATCGCCGCGCTGCCGTCCTCGGCTATGACATGTGGGCTGAGACCTTTGACATCGGGATAGATTACAGTGAGTGGCCTGTCGGAACCCTTGGCAAGAGTTTCTTCATCTACTGCTTCACTGCCGGTGAGCGCGGCGAGCATGGCTTTGTCGCCCACAAGAGAAATCACGGCCTTTGCCTCGGCACGGCCCTTGAGGGCATATACCTTCTCTACGGCCATGTCGTTGCGAGCGTCACAGCCTATTCCCCAGACAGTATCGGAGGGATACACTATCACGCCTCCGCGGCGCATACATGCCACGGCAAGGTCGATATCTTTATATTCTTCCTGGCTAAGTTTTTCCATTGCTAACATTTGCCTTTACGGAACAGAACGGGTCGAAATAAAGTCTTCCTAAAAATAATCAGGTCCCGCGATCCGTTTCCAAGGACAATTATTTAGCAAAGTTAGCTAAAATAATTTGGAAATCTCCACTCATACCACAATTTTTAATACACCTGGCACTTTAACATTTTTTGTGCGACTTCAGCCAAATAATATCATTATGCCTTTAAACTTTGACCTCGCTTGTGCATCTTAATAATAAACGACATTCTAAAGGCAAACATCATGAACAGGACATTTAAAAGAATCACACAATATGTGACAGTCATAGCCCTTACGGCAATGCTTGCTTCACCTGTATCAGAGGCCCGCGGTCGCAATGGCCGCAATGGCTCTAACTCTGCTGAGCAAAGACGCGAACATGCCTCAAGACCGGCTTCAAAAGGCAATTCGGGCACATCTTCACGGCCTTCCCGTACATCCCGTACCGCTTCGGCACCTGCGCCTTCAAGACCGGGCAACGGAGGGAACGGAGCAAACCGTCCCGGGAACGGCAACAACGGAGCTAATCGTCCCGGAAACAGCGGAAACACTATCCACTACCGACCTTCTGTCAACAATACCAACAATAGCAATCAAAACCACCGTCCGGCCCAGGCTGTAAAACCCGATTATAGTCAACCTGCTCCTACGAAAGATTACATTCACGACAACGGAAACAACGGTTACCGCCCCGGCAACAACGGAAACGGCAACAACGGAAATGACGGTTACCGTCCGGGAAATAACGGCAACAGACCCGGCAATAACGGAAACCGACCCGGTAACAACGGGTACCGACCCGGTGACAATAACCACGTAAACCGTCCTGGTTACCGTCCCGATAACGGCCATCGTCCCGGCGTCCGTCCCGGTTATCGTCCCGACCACCGTCCGGGTTACCGTCCCCGTCCGCCATATCACGAAGCATGGCGTCCGCCCATGGCTCCGCCGCCAAGACCTTATTTCCGCCCGGCTCCTCCGCCAAGAGCATGGCGTCCTACGGTTGTATGGCCCACTTTCCATACGGTATTAGGAGTAAGCTTCGGAACGGCACTCAATGTCTCGCTCAACCTGCTGATGAACAAAGGATATACCGTTGACGCTTACGGCAACGATTGCATTTACCTCTCAAACGTGCCCATGCTCAACTGCTACTGGCCCGACGCCACTCTCTATTACGGCAACAACGGCCTGCTTTCCGGCTCGTTTATCTACTCTTCGGGAGTTTACGACATGAACCGTTACAACAACGTATATTCAATGCTCACAGCCAATTACGGAGTCCCCTATCAGATCAACAACAACGGCGCTTCAATTTCCGCAACTTGGTGGGGAGGCAACCAGTTTATAACGCTTTCCTACAATAACGCATACGCCAACAACGGTTCGCTGAGATATTTCACTACACTCACCTTCGGCAACTGATAACAACTGATAATATAAGTCACTGAAATAGACGGCGATCTGCTGAAAAGCAAGTCGCCGATTTTTTTTCACCCAAAACGGTTTATTTTCACATAGGGTCTACGTCGTAATAAAGTGTCATGCCTTTCTCGGGAAGGAGGCTCTGCATGTAGATATATAACTGACGCAAAGCCTGCTTTACTTTTGCAGTCGAGGCATTGGTCTCGAATTTCAGCATTATATTACGAATGTAAAAGTTCTGTATACGCCCTACCTTGGGTTTCACCGGCCCGAACACGCGGTTGCCAAACAGATTTTTCATCTCTCGTGCATAGACGTCGGCTATTTTCTGCAACTCCGTCTCGTCTTTATGCTTGATATAGACATTGATTACACGTGCAAAAGGCGGATAGACATATTTGCGGCGCTGCTCGAGCTCATATTCATAAAATCCCTGATAATCATGATTTTTCACAAAGCCGAGGACAGGATGCTCCGGATTATAGGTCTGCACAAGTACATGCCCCGAAACCTCGCGGCGCCCCGCACGGCCCGATACCTGGCTGAGCATGTTGAAAGCGCGTTCTGCCGAACGGAAATCGGGAAAGTTGATGGCGGCATCAGCATTGACCACTCCCACGGTCTCAACGTCCTTGAAATCCAGTCCCTTCGTCACCATCTGAGTGCCGACGAGTATCGAGGCCTTCCCTTCCGAGAAAACGTCTATCATCTTTTCGTAGGCATTTTTATTGCGGGTCGTGTCAAGGTCCATCCTAAGTATTTTCTCTTTCGGGAAAGCCATGCCCAGGTCTTCCTCTAGTCTCTCCGTCCCATAGCCCACAACTTTGACCGAAGGCTCGCCGCACTGCGGACACACCTTTGGCAGCGGATATGCCGCACCGCAATAATGACAGAAGAGCATGTTCTCATAACGGTGATATGTGAGCGAGACGTCGCAGAAGTCGCATTTGGCCACATATCCGCAAAGATGACAGCTCGCCACGGGTGAATATCCGCGGCGGTTCAGAAACAGGATCGACTGCTTGCCATGTGACATCGAGGAGCGCACCTCATTAACCAGACGGTCGGAAAAAACGCCGGTCACCGCGCCCTTCTTGCGCTCGAGTTTCATGTCTATTGTATCGATCTTCGGAAGAGAGACGCCGGAATATCGTTCGGAAAGCGCTACAAGGCCGAACTTCCCGGTTTTAGCCTTGAAATATGTTTCTATCGACGGTGTTGCGCTACCCAGTACAGTCTTGGCGCCGTGCATGGAGGCAAGCATTATGGCGGCATCGCGGGCGTTGTAACGAGGTGCAGGCTCAGCCTGTTTGTAGCTTGACTCATGTTCCTCGTCGACGATTACAAGTCCTAATTTTTCAAAAGGCAGAAACACGGCGGACCGGGCACCGAGTACCACCATGGGTTTATGTGACTTGAGCATTCCCATCCATATCGAGGCTCGTTCCGAATCGCTGAATTTCGAGTGGCAGACCACCACCGCATCGCCAAACACCGCCTGCATCCTCTTTGTGAGCTGAGTGGTGAGGGCTATCTCGGGAACGAGCATCAACACCTGCTGATTAAGCTTAAGCACATAATCTATTAGGTGCATGTAAATCTCGGTTTTGCCCGAGGCCGTGACTCCGTGGAGCAAAACTATATCTTTCTCTCGTGTAAGACTGTGGATCTGGTCGAGTGCCCTGCCCTGAGCCTGCGACAGCACCGGAAGTTTTATTTTTTCCTTTATACTCAGGCTGAAAGGCGAGACCTCGCGCCGACTTATTTTTATGAGCCCTTTGCCTTCGAGTGCCTTGAAATGTGCCCATAGGAGCTGTGGGTCGGCTAAGAGTATGTCTTTCCCGACTGCAAAAAATCCTTCGGGATTCCGCCCTTCGTCGCGGATTACACTGATAAGTTTCAGAAGAGCCGTCTGCTGCTGAGGCGCCCTCTTGATCTTTGAGAACGCCTGGTCTATTTCCTCGGTTTTCAACGGATTAAATGCCGGTTCAACTTCCGTGACCTTTCGCGCCTTGTATTTGTCACGCATCCGCTCATAAACGTGCACTATGCCTCGGCTGAGGAGTTTCTGAACGGCTTTAAGCGGATTGCCGTAAGTGGCGTCTTTACAAATTTCCACCAGACTGCGGCGGCTTTTTGCCAAAGCTGCGATTACCGAGTTCTCCGCATCGGAATATCCGGCAGAAAGTTCTTCGGCCACCGTTTCATTGTCGGATAGTTCCACTACCGTCTCGCTTTCAAGCTTAAGGCGTGCCGGAAGAGCTGCACGCATCACCTCTCCGCGAGTGCAGAGATAGTATTCAGAAATCCATTCCCAGAATCTCAGCTGAGGATGGCGCACCACCATGGGATTGTCAGGCAAACCCATTATTTCCTTAAGTGCCAGACCGGTAGGCTTATGTGCCGTCACACTTTCAACTATGCCGGTATAAAACTTACTCTTGCCGAAAGGCACAATCACCCTGCAGCCTGCTGCCACAGACTGCGATAGGCTGTCGGGTATAACATAACTGAATGTTCCCTCGACAGCAAGCGGCAATATTACCTGAGCGAATAACGGCATTTATTCCAGTGGATTTGATTATGCAAAGTTAGTAAACTTTGGGTCTCTTTCCCAACTTTTCTATACCAATTGTCGTTACTACAATAATCATGTCGGTGACAGTCATACCCTTTCATTGTTTGCATCGGCTTCTAATTTACATAATTACAACCCTAAATCACTGAAATTATGGATATCAAGCAAAAATTTTCCGAAGCATTCGGCAACTTCAGGCACAAAGCATCAGACAAAATCGGCGAACTTGAAACAAAGGCCGGCATCAAACCGGGCACAGTAGGCACAAAGGCCAAAGAAGTGGGAGCAAAGGCACTTGACGAGCTCTCCGAACTCACCGCCAAAGGCGCCTCGAAGCTCAGCGGTAAATAATATTCAATCCTGAAATAAATACAATAAGCCGGCCTCGACACTGAATAATCAGCTAATTGAGGCCGGCTTTATGTATGCGACTATGAAGAGAAACCGGCTATTCGTGAGAAAGATAGAGGCTATCAAGATATTGAAGCCGCGTCAATTGGCGCGGCTTCAAAAAGGGGATATGAATGTGATGAATTATGGCGCGGGTATCCCGTCCCTGTGCGCCACTTGTTGCGGATTTTATTCTTCTGCGTTCTTCTCGGCGTACTCTTTGAGAAGTTTCTCTTGTACGTCGGCGGGAACAAGCTCGTATGAAGAGAACTTCATCGAGAACGATGAGCGGCCGCCGGTGATTGAGCTGAGGGCGGTGGAGTAGCTAGACATTTCTTTCAAAGGCACCTTGGCTTTGATTACCTCGAATCCATTTTCACTCGACATACCCATGATGATAGCACGGCGTCCCTGGAGATCGCTCATTACGTCACCCATAACGTCACCAGGCACGAGCACCTCTACGTCGTAAACTGGCTCGAGAACCTTAGGATTGGCATTCTTGAAAGCAGTGGAGAAGGCGTTGCGGCCTGCCAGACGGAATGAGATTTCGTTTGAATCTACCGGGTGCATCTTACCGTCGTAGATACATACTCTCACGTCGCGGGCGTAGCTACCTGTGAGCGGGCCCTGCTCCATGCGATCCATAAGCCCCTTGACGATTGCGGGGATGAAACGTGCATCG
>CAYZFL010000053.1:10818-13899 GCA_964477785.1 uncultured Bacteroides sp. | reverse complement strand
CTCATATAACCATCTAATCAGTTCAACAGGATCTCTTTGAGCTTCTTCGATTATTTGATAACGAGTATTCTCTAATTCCCTGATCACGTCGGTTCGATCAATTTCCCTAAGTTTTTCCGTTAAAGTATATATCTGTTGTGACTCCGATGCTTTTATGTCGCAAGAAATACCAAGTTCTTTACAATTTTTTTTCAACCATGTTTTTTCACTTGTGCCTAAGATAATTTTAAGTTTCTGTTCCATGAATTGGTTAGGAAAGAACGTAACTTTTAAATCAATAGGGTATCCGTCAATGAAAAAATCAACACTCTTTATCTCTCCCACGGCTGATATAACCCTTGGATTCTGTTTAAATAACGATTCAATGATAAAAGACGTCCAATTATTATACCAGCTGTTTTGAACGTAGTTCCATGCGTTTGCACCGATTTCGGATTGTCTGCTCTGTAATTCCGAAAATTTACTGATTATTTTGACATACCGACTGATAAAATATTTATCAAGCTAGTTGTTTTGATCACCACCCCAGGAATAATATTGAACTTTGTATAAATCTTCTTTCAACTGTTCAATATCAACACCCATTTCATTATACCATTCGTGATTCATACATTGTAAGAATCGGTCAAGTAGTATAGAGGCATCTGTTCTTTTTGTCAAAATATCGAATAATTCCTGATTTTTGTCAGATACTTTAGTTGAGTATAATACAATATTATTTTCTTTCAAAAATTCTTTTAATTGTCTACTACGGCATATAGCTCTGATTTTTAGCCAAAGGAGACCAGCTCTATTATTATTAAAGGCATCCAGCTTTTGTTCTCGGAATGCGATATCCCATTTTTCAAATTCATTCATACGTAATTGATTTAAGGATTACAGATTAATAAAACTTCACTACTGCCTGCAACGCTTCCTTTACCACCTCTTCCAACTTGATAAAGTTTCCTTTCAACCGATACTTTTCTATATGGACTAATCAAATCGACAAGAGTTTGAATGTCAGGATAACTTCTATCGTTATAGCTAATTAACCAATATGGAATATCTTTGGAAAGAGAAAACAATTGTCTGAAACTTTCTATTATTTCCTTTTTAGTCTCAAAACCACTTTCTTTTTTAGGGCTGTATCTTTTTGTACCATTAATAAACTTTTTATCTTTCCAATAATTTGTATATGTTTCCAAAAGATGATAAAACCCTTGATAATCTGCATGACTATCACAATATGGAGGGTCAATGTATGCTAAATCTACATTTGACAAGTTTGGTAGAAGTTTTATGATGTCTTCATTATATGAAGCGCACTCACAACAATTGTCAAACACTGCGTTATTATAATCAGGAACTAATTCTAAGAAAATGTCTTTAATAGGTCTTATGAGGCTACGATTTCGTTTTACTCTCTCGGGATTTGCAGCATAGACTAAAGCTTGGGTATGGGCAAAATGTCCCATTGTCACCTTACGAGTCATTGCTCTATTAATAACGGTGAAAGCCAATGCTTTTTTATATTCATTACTGAGCTTGTCGATATTACTTCTGAAAGCATCCAAAAATTTAGTCTCTTCTCGTACAAAAAATATATCCGTAAATAACTGTTCCATCAGATTATATTCCAATGGAGCAGAATTGTCAGAAAAAAGGACTTTAATATCTTCGGGAGTCAGTATTTCGTTTTTATTTTCAATCAGAGATTTACCAATTTCACTATTGAATTTTAAAAAATCATTGGTAATAACATTTTTCCCTAACTGTTTACAAAGAAAGGCTATTGATTGTGAACCGCTAAAGGCATCCAAAACAACTTGAACACTGTCGGGAATATGCCGAGTAATCCATTCGCCATGAATATATTTAGCCCCCAGATACTGAGGTCTCGGGAATTTTATATCCATTAAGTTATATCCACCAAACAACGAAGGCTGTATTAACTGATTATTTAACATAGAGCAAAGTTAATGATAATATTCCATATAAGCAATTTAGAACCAACTCTTATAACAAGGCATTGAGCTTATCTATGAGCAGACCAACGAGTTAAGAGGCGCAGGTAAAAGAAAAGAGGACTCTCGCGGTGAGAATCCTCTATTCAGTACCCTGAGCCGGGGTCGAACCGGCACGGATCTCTCCACCGGTGTTTGAGACCGGCGCGTCTACCGATTCCGCCATCAGGGCGACGGCTTTATGTGATCCGGATGCGACTCGAACGCATGACCGTCTGCTTAGAAGGCAGATGCTCTATCCAGCTGAGCTACCGGACCAATCCCCATTTCTGTCGGAATCCGCCGACCATTATGGCTCTTTCGACGTTTTTCCGTAGAGAAATGTGGCGCAAAGTTAGTGATTTTTATTTTTCTATCCAATTTTTTTTGTCTTTTGGGCCTTTTTTTAATCTTATTAGGTCTGTCTATTGTTTATTTTATGAATTTATTTCGCTTTCAGCATGAAATTTCGCGCAGTAAGTTATTGTCAGGCCGACATGCGCTATTGGCTTAACGGCGGATATTTTGTATTTTTGCAAAGATTTACGGACTGGAAGCGGGAGCCGCTATATCGTAAACTAACTTAAAACACCATTGATTGATATGACATTTGAAGAATTAGGAGTAAGAGACGATTTGCTCAATGCTATAAAGGAACTCGGTTTTGAAACCCCCATGCCTATACAGGAGAAGGTGATACCCCGCCTCCTCGAAGGCGACAACGACCTTGTGGGACTGGCACAGACCGGTACCGGCAAGACCGCTGCGTTCGGACTCCCTGTGATACAACGCATCGACACGTCGGTCAACCGTCCGCAGGCTCTTGTGCTCGCCCCT
The DNA here is from genome assembly GCA_964477785.1 of uncultured Bacteroides sp. Classification (GTDB taxonomy): domain Bacteria; phylum Bacteroidota; class Bacteroidia; order Bacteroidales; family Muribaculaceae; genus CAG-873. The sequence continues at coordinate 11,077 of CAYZFL010000053.1, read as the reverse complement.
ACCCGCGAGCTATGCCTACAGATTGCCGGCGATCTGGCCGACTTCTCGAAATATACCGAAAATCTCTCCGTACTCCCGGTCTACGGCGGTTCTTCCATCACCAGCCAGATTCAGGCCCTGCGCAAGGGCGTGCAGATAATAGTGGCCACTCCGGGACGTCTCATCGACCTTATAGATCGCGGCGTGGTGAAACTGGAAGATGTCCATACTGTGATTCTCGACGAGGCAGGCGAACTGCTCAACATGGGCTGCGTCGCCG
>CAYZFL010000053.1:0-10808 GCA_964477785.1 uncultured Bacteroides sp. | reverse complement strand
CTCTGAACGCAAGATGCTGCTCTTCTCTGCCACAATGCCCGCCGAAGTGGCCAAAATCGCCAAACAATTCATGCACAATCCCGAGGAGATTGTGGTGGGCACACGCAACACCGGAGCCGAGAACGTGAAGCATATCTACTACATGGTCAACGCCCGCGACAAGTATCTAGCGCTCAAACGTATAGCCGACAACAATCCCAATATCTATGCCATAATCTTCTGTCGCACACGCAAGGAGACGCAGGAAATCGCCGACAAGCTGATATCCGACGGCTACAACGCCGAGGCGCTTCACGGCGACCTCTCCCAGCAGCAGCGCGACATAGTGATGAAAAAATTCCGCGACCATGTAGTGAGCCTGCTCGTGGCCACCGACGTCGCCGCCCGTGGCCTTGACGTAGACAACCTCACACATGTGATCAACTACGGTCTGCCCGACGATGCCGCAGTCTACACCCACCGCTCCGGCCGTACAGGCCGTGCCGGCAAGACGGGCGTCTCTATCGCCATAATCCACTCCCGCGAAAAAGGCAAGCTGCGGGAAATCGAAAGAGTGATAGGCAAGAAATTCGAGCGCAAGGATGTGCCCACGCCCGAGCATATCATCGAAAAGCAGCTCTACTACCTCGCCGACCGCATCGAGCGCGTGGAGGTAAACGAGGAGCAGATCGACAAATACATCCCCGGTGTCGAGAAAAAGCTCTCCTGGCTTTCCGCGCCCGACCTCATCAAGCGCGTGATGTCGCTGGAATTCAACCGCCTCTTAGAGTATTATAAAGACGCTCCCAACATCGACTTCATCGATGAAAAACCCGACCGGAGAGATCGCGGAGAGAAGGGCGACAGGAAAGGCGAGCGCGGCGACAAGGACCGCCGCACGGCCGGCAAAGGCGAGGAGCGCATCTACATCAACCTCGGCAAAAACGACGGTTTCTATGCCGGAAACCTCATCGAGCTGCTCAACCGCTCAGTGCCCGGCAACCGCGTTGACGTGGGCCGTATCGACCTCATGCCGACCTATTCGCTCTTCGATGTTAAGAAAGCCGACGCACAGCGCACCGTGCAGGGCCTCACCGGAGCAGAATTCTTCGGAAAGAGAGCATATTGCGAAATTGCCGATGCCGACAAAAACTATGCAGCTACCTCAGGCCGCAATTCCAAAGGCAAAGGAGGCGTGAAAGACTTCCGCAAAAAAGGTGTCGGCGGCTCGAAAATGAAGAAGAAAAGATAATCATACAGCCCGAAATGTTTAAGAAACAAAGATATATGAAATTTCTGAGCGTAGCTGCGGTTGCGCTTGCGATGGTGACTGCGGGAGTCTCCATGACGGCCTCTGCATTCTCCGAGACACAGTCGCCGACCGGCGCTGTTGTAGCGCAAGCTCAGACCCCGGCGCCCGACACCCTCGCAATTTTCTCGCTCATGGACCGTCTGCCATCGATCGACGCCCTTCACACCTCAAAGGCCCAGCGACTCGACATGCTCGACTATTATCACGCAGGCAATCAGCGCGATACCCGCAACATGGTGTCCGACGGCTTTTTCCTCACCTCCTTTGCGCCCGACAAGGTCACTTTCCGCTCGGCCGACAGTGTGATGGAGAGCAGCATAGCCCTGATACCCACTGGGAAAGACACTCTGATAGTATCCACTGCCAATGTCTCCCCTACCCCGGAACTCGATAAGAGGCTCAGGACGGGCAGCGTGAAAGTGTTCGACAACCGCGGGCGGCTTGTCTCCGAGGCCTCTACGCCCGACCTAAGTAACTGGCTCGTCAATCCAAAGATCAGCGATGACAGCCTCGAAATATTGTCACGCGAGGTGCCTTTCGTGCTGGCGAGGGCAGATTTCGACCCCGCATCGAAAAGGCTGATTTTCACAAACCTGATGAAATTCTACTATCCCTCTAAGGATGTGCCCGAAGAACTCAAGGCGTTTCGCAACCAGCTGGTATTTGAGCTCAAGGGCAAAAAATTCAAAGCGGTGAAGCAATAAACCATGACGGTACAGGCACTCAGTCTGAGTCAGCTCACAGGGCTGATAGGCAAATCGATCAACATGCAGCCTGCGCTAAAGCAGGTGTGGGTCACGGCCGAGACTTCTGAGGTAAGGGTCTCGGGCGGCCACTGCTACATGGAGCTGATAGAGAAAGACTCCGCGAGTGGCAAGCCGGTGGCCCGTCTTCGGTCCGTGATATGGGCCAACAATTATCAGCGCATAGGCCGCATGTTCCGGCAGGTGACGGGCATGAGCCTTGCCTCAGACATGAAGATTATGGCCAATGTCACGGTCAATTACCATCCTGTCTACGGCCTTTCGGCGGTGATTGAGCATCTCAACTGCGAATATACCCTCGGCGCACGTATGCGTCGGCGTATGGAGATTCTCGCCCGTCTCGAAGAGGACGGCGTGCTGGAGATGAACCGCACGCTCGAGATGCCCGTGCCGGCTCTGCGCGTTGCCGTAATTTCCTCACCTACAGCCGCCGGTTTCGGCGACTTCATTCACCAGATATTCGCTAACCCGCGTCACTTAAACTTCAGGATAAGACTTTTCGAGGCCGTGATGCAGGGGCAGAACACGCCCGGCAGCGTAATCTCGGCCCTCGACCGGGTGATGGCCTGCGGCGAGGACTTTGACTGCGTAGCCATATTGCGCGGCGGCGGCGCTGTGGCAGACCTCGACGCCTTCGACGACTACTCTCTGGCCCTCAACGTAGCCCAGTTCCCCCTGCCGGTAATCACTGCCATAGGCCACGAACGCGACACCACGGTGCTCGACCACATAGCACGCGTATCGGTAAAAACGCCTACCGCAGCCGCCGAATGGCTCATCCGTGAGGCCTCGGAGCAGCTCGACAAGGTTCTTGACCTCGGTTCGGGAATAAGCATGATATGCCGCGAACGCATCTCCGGAGAGGAAAAACGCCTCGCTTTTGCAACGGCGCAGATTCCGCTTCTGGCGCGTAACGCCACTGCCATAAGACGCGAAAGACTCGCGGCCATAACCCTCAGTCTGCCTCAGATACCCCGCAACATCATGGCCATGCAGCGGCAGAGACTCAACCGCTTCGCCGAAAGCCTGAGTGACTCTCTGCCTCAAAAAATCTCGGCTCGTTGCCAACGTCTTGATGCATTAGAATCGCTTGTCTCGGCCCTTTCGCCCGAGGCTGTGTTTCGCCGAGGCTACTCCGTAACCCTCCGTGAGGGAAAGCCCTTGATGTCGGCTTCAGAACTCAGGGAAGGCGAAGAAATCACCACCATTCTGGCCGAAGGTAGGATTTCATCAAAAGTAAAAGAGATTTCAGACAAAAACGATTAACCACAAACTATATATGGAAGAAAACACAAAAGAGGCCCCCAAGACTCGCAAACCCCGTCAGGCCAAAACTCAGACATATGAGGAGGCCGTGGCCGAACTCGAAAAGATAGTATCAGAAATGCGCGGCGACAGCTGCGACATCACCGCTCTTGCGGCCAAAGTGCGCCGCGCCTCTGAGCTGCTCAAATATTGTCGCTCAATCCTCACCACCACTGAAAAAGAGCTTGACGAAGCCCTCGGGGAACTCACTATAGGTGAGTGATTTTTAGCATTTCCATTTGTATTCCTGCAAATTATTTATAACTTTGCAAGAAGTTGACGCGCCTTTTGTGAGAGTTTACTCTCGGTTGAAGCCACATAGTCTTCACATAATCATTTCTTAAATCTTCAATTATGAAAAAGCTGCTTGTATTAATTTTCTCAACCTTCGCTCTTGTGTTGACGGCCGATAATTATCAGTCTCTTTTCAATGCATGCATCATTGACAGTAGGTTAGAAGAGGCCGACAGTATTCTCAAGGTTTGGAGCAAAGCAACCCCCGATGACCCCGAGCTCTATCCGGCCCGTTTCAATCTCTTCCTCAACCGTGCCTACAACCAAATGATTGTGCTTTCACCGGAGTCGGGGCAGAAAGAAGATGAACTGATGTTTGAGGACAGCACCGGTAACACCGCCGGATATATTTACCGTGAACAACACTGGCAAGACTCGCTTGTTGACAGTGCTTTTAATGAAATTGACCGGGGCTTAGCCACCTATCCAGACCGCTTGGATTTCCGGTTAGGCAAAGCCGCAGCCGCTATCTGGGCAAACCGATGGCAAGTAGCCGTTGAGGCCCTCGACGATCTGCTTAAGCAAGATTCCGTAAATCATGGACGGTGGTTTACAACCAACAATGAGCCGCAAAATGGCGCTGATACAATTATCGTAGACGGTATTTTCAATTGCCTTCGCGAAATATACAACTCGGATTCGCAAACAGCGATAAAATCAGCCCTGCCTTTGACCGACAAAGCGGCCAAGCGTTTTGAAAAGGATGTACAGATTCTCAACATGGCAGGTGGCATGAACGTGGCTGCCGGGAATGCCGATGCAGCACTTGCCTATTTTGAAAAAGCATCAAACATTGCTCCAGAGGATGCTATTCCTCTGACTAATATAGCCTATATCAACAATCAGCTTGGCGATACCACCAAGGCTCTGAAGATTTACCGTGAAATATTGAACGGCAATTTTGATGATGAAAGCAAAGAAACAGCAGCTCAGATGATTGCCCAGATCACAGCTCCCGTTAAAGATATGGAAGAGTATTATTATTTCTTCCACTTTCTCCCATCTCTTGCCGCTCAGACCGATAGACCTGATGAATTTCTTGACGTGGAAATGAACAACAGCAGCATACCTGCCTTTAATCAGCTGCGCTCGCCTTTTGCCGACTCAGACATTAAGGTATATGATGTGCCGCAGAAAGACGATGAAGCCAAAGCGGTTGTATGGACCTTCCCCATGCCTGAAGAAATACCGATGTGCCGATACATTGCTTTCGTGGCCGACGGCCAGAGCGCATGCAAAGTTTTTACCCTTGAAAAATCGTTTGAGGAGAACTGGGTGATTGGCTCCAAGTTAAACAATGCCCATTCCAATTTCGGTGACATCCCCTACACCGAAACCGCCGAAGACTTTGTCAAAGCCCTCCGCAAAAAAGGCTTGCTGAAGAAAGAGGGAGTTGCAGAACCAAATATACGAACTTATATGTCCACTCCGACCCTGTCGGAATGATCTGACTTGTCTGGCGGAAGCGGGTAACGCCCGGAATTAGGGCGGTTTAGGCGCAGCCTAAACCTTACCCCCGACCCCGGACAACCGCGGGTGATCGCCTGGAAAAGAGTGGAATTTAGGTGAGTTTATATGAAGCGGGGAAAATTATTTCAATGTTATTTGATCTAATATCAGAAATATATAGTGGTTTGATGTCGCGAGTGTTTTTGGAGGAGGTGAATTTGGGATTGCCGGAATCTTAAAATCTCCATTCTGCAAACATCTTCCAGATTATAGCAACGATAGAGCAATTGAATGGTTGGTAGACTAAACAACGAATTCAGGCGCATCCGCTTTTGTCCTTCTTTTCTACAGCGGTTTTGTTGAATTTTTTGCTTTTTTGAGGCGAAATGCCTAATTTCGCGGTTAAAAGCCTAATTTCGCGGTTATGTTAAGAAATTTGTTTTTATCTCTCGTGGCTCTCTGCGCCTTGGCGGGCGGAGAGACTGCCATGGCTCAGTCCGTCGCCAAGGATGACGCCGCCACCGTTGTGCCGGCCGATAATTTTGCCGTGACCGATGTGCGCGACCTTGCTCTCATTTATCAGGGAGGCGCCCACCGCATCGACTGGACCGGAGAGCAGATCGCCCCATACGTAAGCCATAAATTTGCCGACGGCAAGGAGGAATGGCTTTTCGACGGCTATCTTTTCCTTGAGTTCAAGGACGGCCGCGGAGCCCAGTATTCACCCGGATACGACAAACTCAACGCCACGAAAGCCGACTGGGAATGGTATCTCGACAGACTATTCGAGCGCGACAAGTCGCTCGATGCCCTCGACAAGATAATCACGGAGAAGAAAAAAACGATCGGCGACCCGGGATTCCGCCACAAAATCGCCCTCACAGCTTTTGTGCCTCTCAAAGGTCAGACCGTCTGGGGCACAATCGACAGCGACTCGCTGGACTTTAACCGCCCGGAAGACCAGGTGAAAGCTTCACAATGGTTTGTCGACCAGCTTGCCAAACGCTTTACCGAGGCGGGATATAAAAATCTCGACCTCTGGGGCATTTACTGGATCGACGAGGATATGGCGCACACCAACGACTTTCCCAAGCTCATTTCGGGCCATATCCACGACAAGGGATTGAAATTCATCTGGATACCATATTTCAAAGCACCGGGTCACGAACGATGGCGCGAGTTAGGTTTCGACATAGCATACCATCAGCCCAACCATTTTTTCGAGGCAAGGATACCCGACAGCCGCCTCGACGAAGCTGTCGACGAGGCACTGAAATATGGCATGGCAATGGAATTTGAATGTGATGAAAGGGCGCTGAGCCAGACACCGGAATGTTTCGCACAGCGCATGGACGCATATATCAGCGCTTACGACCGGCGCGGCGTGTGGAAACGCTCGGCGCTGGCCTACTACACCGGCAGCCATCTGCTGCTCGATTTTGTAAAGAATCCCTCGGCTGAGAACGCCGCGCTTGCCGACCGTTTCTCCCGTCATATAGTCGAACGCCGCAACCAGAAGTTGAAATAATCAAATCAGAATCTTATGTCAAAATCGATATTCTACCGCTATAACCCTGCCACAGGCCGATACGAGCGCGTCTATCCCACGGCGCGCCAGCGCATCTTAGGCACACTTTACCGCTACCTCGGCGGCATAGTGATGGGTCTTATCGTGGTAGCCGTGGCATACGCATTTATCGATTTCCCGCGCGAGAAAGAGCTGAGGGCACAGAAAGAAAGGCTTGCGGCAGAGATGGAGGTGCTCAACCATCGCTCGGATATGGCCATGGGCGTGATAGAAGACCTCTATGCCCGCGACCGCAATTTCTACCGCGTACTTCTCGAGTCCGAGCCGCCGGATACTTCCCGGGCAGACCGCACTTTCCAGTTCGACAATGCCTACGACTCCATCTCATCGATGACCGACAAGGCACTGCTGCAGAGCGTAGACCGCAAACTCACAAGACTCGAAAACGCCATAATCGCACGCTCGGAGTCGTACGACTACCTCCGGTCGCAGATAGGCACGCTGCGCACCCGCATCGACCATATACCGGCCATACAGCCCATATCATCGAAATACCTCAGGGCGCTGGCCTCGGGCTACGGCTATCGGTCCGACCCCATCTACGGCACCACCAAATTTCATGAGGGCATGGACTTCTCGGCGCGGCCCGGCACTCCGGTCTACGCCACGGCCGACGGCACAGTGACCGCCGCAAAATACGACGGGGCATACGGCAACATGGTGACCGTGAGCCACGGCTTCAACTATGTGACGAGGTATGCCCATCTGTCGAAAATGGAGGTGAAGCCCGGACAAAGCGTGAAACGCGGCGACCTTGTGGGGCGCGTGGGTGCGACCGGCAAAGCCACGGGACCGCATCTACATTACGAGGTAAGACTCAAGGGCGAGCCCCAGAATCCCATGAACTATTACTTCTTTGACATCACACCCGAACAATATAACGAGCTGATACAGCTTGCCGACAACTCGGGCCGCGCGATGGACTGAGGTACTATTGATTATAATAGACTGACAAAGGTCCGGAGACATCTTACCGATACCTGACGTTAAAAAAATCTGCAAAAATGCTCTCGATACAGAAAAGATTTTACAAAATAGGCGAAGTTTCAGAGATACTCGAAATCCCATTGTCGACACTGAGATTCTGGGAGAAAAACTTTACGCTGATACGCCCGGGCCGCACACCGGGTGGCGTGCGCGTGTACACCCCCGCCGATATCGAGAAGATTCGCATGGTTCATTACCTCGTGAAAGATAAGGGCATGACCCTGCAGGGCGCGGAGCAGGCGATAAAGTCGGGTAAATCAACGGCGGTAAACAAGTTTCAGGCTATAGAGCGTCTGCGGCAAATACGCAATGAACTTGCCGAGCTGAAAGAAGCGATCGATTACAGACTGAAGCGTACCGCACGGTCATAGGGCTGTTGACCCGCTGTTGCGGGATCACCGAAATAACGGGCGGCCATAAGCAGTTGAAGCATCCTCCGCTCAAGAACAAAAGATAATCGAGAGGCGCGATTGACGTTAAATATTGTTAAAGATAATATTTTCTTACACTTTCTTGTAATTTATTTGTCACTTTTCTGTAACTTCGCAAAGATTTACAGACGTCTTTTCAGACCTCTTTTTTTACCAATCATGAGCTCAATGAAAACTTTGATAATCAACACAGCGTTATCGCTCATGACGCTTTCGGCCCTTGTCTCATGCTCACCCCGCCGTCAAAGCAACAACGCTGAGGACCAGGAGAAAATATCCCTTATGGGAGCTTTCTCCGGTGACAGCGCATACGCATTTATCGAGAGACAACTGCAGTTCGGGCCACGTACACCCGGCAGCGAAGGCAACCGCCTTTGCGGCGACTACATCATCGAAAAGATGCGCGAATATGGCGCCGATTCGATTGTGGAGCAGACCGGTATGGCCGAATTCTACACCGGCGAAACGCATCCCTACCGCAACATACTGGCCCGGTTCAACACCGGCGCCCGCCGCAAAATATTGCTTCTTGCCCACTATGACACAAGACCCTGGGCCGACCAGGAGGACAGCGCCATCAACCGCAAACAGCCTGTGCCGGGAGCCAACGACGGAGGTTCGGGCGTGGCGGTGCTCATCGAAATAGCCCGAAACTTCAAGATGCAGAAACCCGACGTGGGCGTAGACCTTTTGTTTGTCGACGCCGAAGACTCGGGCGATTCCAGCTCTTTCGACGGCAGCATGGACACATGGTGCATAGGCACCCAGGAATTCATGAACAGCCGCTTCTACTCGTCAAACGGCGAGCAGAATCCCTCATACGGCATACTCGTTGACATGGTAGGCGGCAAGGACGCCCGCTTCCACCGCGAATACTACTCTAACAAAAACGCCCGCGCGGTCAACGACCGCATCTGGGCCGAAGCGGCCGCGCTCGGTCTCGGCGATATTTTCGTCAACTCGGTAGGCGGCATGTCGGTGGTCGACGACCATGTGTTTGTAAACAAAGGCGGCATACCCTGTGCCAATATCATCGAAAACGTAAATGCCCAGACCGGATCATTCCCTCCCACATGGCACACGCTGGAGGACAACCTCGACAACATATCGAGCACTTCGCTCTCGGCCGTGGGCAACGTGGTGCTCAATATTGTATACAAAGAAAAAGCCATCTGACATTATCGCCCTGAAAGTCAAGGCATAACAAGGTATTTTACACATAACCGGACATACAGTCGGTCAAAGTCCCGAGGTATGTCCGGATTTTTATGCGCACAAATCGGTGACAATCGGGAGAAAAGACAGCGAAAGAGCGGTTTTTAGTTTTGACAATTGCCCGCAGATTATTATCTTTGCAAACCAAAAAAAAACAAACCTCTAAAAAAGTGACAGACACATCATCAATCAATGCCCGGCAGGACGAAATAATAGAAGAATTCGAGGGCCTGGACGACTGGATGGACCGATATGGCCTTATAATCGAGAAAGGTAACGAACTGGCGCCTCTTGACGAATGCCTCAAGACTCCCGACCGTCTCATCGAGGGTTGCCAGAGCCGCGTTTGGCTGGACGCCAACTACAACCCCGAGACAGGCAGGATAACTTTCAACGCCGATTCAGACGCTCTGATTGTGAAAGGCATCATATCAATGCTCGTGGAAGTGCTTTCAGACCATACGCCCGACGAAATACTAAATGCCGACCTTTACTTCATCGACCGCATAGGCTTGAGCGAGAACCTCTCGCCCACACGTTCAAACGGCCTCGTGTCGATGCTCAAGCAGCTCAAGGCCTACGCCCTGGCATACAAAGCCAAAGAACTTGAAAACCAATGAGCCCCCGCCGGCGTTGAGCAATAACAACCCGCAAAAGACAACTAACCCCACCAAACCACAGAAACGATGAAAAGCAATGTCTATACCCGAGGAGGCGACAAAGGTCTCACCTCACTTGTAGGCGGCAAACGCGTGCCTAAAAACTCGGCAAGACTCGAAGCCTACGGCACCGTGGACGAGCTCAACTCATGGCTTGGCCTTGCAGCCGCCTCGGAAACTTTCGACCGAATTGAAAATGGAATCGACATCCGTGGTCTTCTCACCTCTATACAGCACCGGCTCTTCGACATTGGCAGTTCGCTGGCCACCGAGCCCGAGTCGCAGTGGCAACCCGAGCCGCTGCGCCAGGAATGCGTCAATCAGCTTGAAGTGGCCATTGACAAAATCGACGCTCTTTTGCCGCGCCACAACCAGTTTATCATCCCCGGCGGAAGCGTTAGTTCGGGCCGCTGTCAAGTGGCACGTACGGTGGCACGCCGAGCCGAAAGGGCAATCATCACCCTAAACGGAACCACGGAAATAGACCCCCTGATGATACCCTTTGTAAATCGGTTGAGCGACCTGCTCTTTGTGATAGCTCGCTACGCCGTGACGCTCGACGGGAAGCCCGAAATATTCTGGCAAAAATTTAAGTTCTGAAAGCACAACGTACAGCAAAAATACCTATCTTTGCACCCGCAATAAAAAGCGCCGGACACGGAGACCTGATTCAGGATCGGAAAGTCTACGGCATAAAGAGCTAAAAAATAAAAAAAACAAAACTATAAAGCATACCACCATGTATTGGACACTTGAACTTGCCTCAAAACTTGAAGACGCACCCTGGCCGGCAACCAAAGAAGAGCTCATCGACTATGCGATGCG
>CAYZFL010000052.1:0-14115 GCA_964477785.1 uncultured Bacteroides sp. | reverse complement strand
TTATTGCTGATTTACAACAAAATACATATAAAACCTGCTAAAATTTGGGGCAAAAGAAGGTTCATTTGCTGGTTAAAATTTTGCTATCTGGCGTTATAATCTATTGCTTCTCAGGAAATTAATTATTCTATATTCGCTGAATAGTAACGGCAATCTATTTTCCAATTCGGCAAAATTATGTGAAATATAATATCAAGAAAATGGAAGAAATCAACAAACATTTTGGGGCGTTTATAAGTTTTTAAATAAACATTTTAACTATTTAAAAGTGAAAAAATTACTTATACCGGCTATATTGACAGGCTTCATGTCGACGGCATTGAGCACAGAAGCGAGGACCGACGATTATACCTCACGCCCGATGCCGCTGGCATGGACAGCCGACACAACGGGTTACTTCGCTCTAAGCACCTGCGACGACGTAAGATGGTGGCGAATGTTTGACGACCCTGTTTTGGATTCGCTCATAACTCTCGGAGTAGAAGAAAATTACGACCTGAAAACTGCACTCAGCCGCATCGAGGCGTCAAAAGCGGCGTTAGGCTCGGCGCTGGCGGCTTATTATCCTCAGTTGGGACTGTCGGCGGGATGGACCAAACAGCGCAGCAGCGGACTTAACGGACAGGTCGACGGTAAAGCCTCAACGTCCTCTGTCTGGAACGCAGGCGTAAGCATGAGCTGGGAAATAGATGTGTTCGGCAAGATAAGGTCAAGGGTAAAAAGCGCGAAATCCGGCGTAGACGTTAGCCGGGCCGACTATGCCGCGGCGATGGTAGCTCTTCAGGCCGAAATAGCCTCGCAATATATCCAGCTCAGGGTATGGCAGGAACAATACCGCGTTGCACAGGCACATGCCGAGCGCCAGCTCACTCTTGTAAACGTAACCCAGGCAAGATATGAGGCCGAATTAGCATCAAAACTTGATCTCGCGCAGGCGCGTACCGTTTATTATTCCACCATTGCCACCATACCGGCGCTCGAAAGTCTGATTGAGACCGGCACGAATTCACTTGCCGTGATTGTAGGAAGGTATCCGGGAGAAATAGACGCCCTTCTGGCTCAGGGGAGTACCTTGCCCGACTATCATGGCAAAGCGGAAGTGGGTCTTCCATTGAGTCTGCTGGAGAGGCGCGCCGACATCGTAGCGCAACGCAAGCAAATAGATGCCGACGCTGCGATGCTCGGCTATGAGCGTAAGCAATATCTGCCTTCGCTAAGCCTCAGCGGGTCGATAGGCATTCAGGCCCATGACGCCAAAAATCTTTTCAAACATCAAAGCTATACCTACACCATCGCCCCGTCGTTGAGCTGGAACATATTCGACGGATTCGCGAGACGCGCTGCCGTGCGCTCTGCCGAAGCGACACTCCGTGCCGATATCGACAGCTACAACCAGACTGTTATGACTGCCGTGCAGGAGGTTGACAACGCTATGTCGACTTATCTAACCACCGGCCGTCAGATAGAGTCGCTCTACGCTGTGGTAACAAACGCCGAGGAAGCCGAAAGACTGGCCTTCGACAATTTCAAAGGCGGTCTCACCCCAATTATCAATGTGGTCAACGCCCAGCTCACGTATCTGCAGTATGAGAACTCTGTTGTCACGGCCCGTGGAAAGGCCCTTATGGCTCTCGTGACTCTTTATAAAGCCCTGGGCGGCGGATGGGACTATCAGAATTTTTCAAAATAAGAAATCTAAATATCATAATCATGAAAGTCAAGAATTTAGCTTTATATATCCTTACCGGAACGATGGTTACGTCCCTTGCATCATGCCATAAGACGCAGAAAAATGAATCGGAGCAGGAACTGACTGTCGATGTGGCTTTGCCGGAGACCGATTCGGTAGTGCTGCATAAAGAATATCCCGGCTATCTCACGGCCAACAAAGAAGTGGACCTGGTTGCGAGAGTCAACGGCTATCAGGTCGCAGCTCCTTATAAATCGGGCGACTTTGTAAAGAAAGGCACTGTATTGTTCCGCATCGAGGACACTCAGTACCGGTCGGCGGTCAATCAAGCATCGGCCGCTCTTGCATCGGCAAAAGCCTCGGAAGTATATGCCAATCAGCATTTCGAGGCCGTAAAGAAAGCCTTCGCCACCCAGGCTGTCAGCGCGATGGAGTATAAAGAAGCCGAGAGCAATAAAAGCACGGCCCATCAGGCCGTACTCCAGGCTCAGGCTGCCCTCAAACAGGCTAACACTACTTTGGGCTATTGCACGGTGAGAGCTCCTTTCGACGGGCACATATCGACGAGTACCTTTTCCGATGGTTCATACCTCTCCGGTGGAGGTTCGCCGGTTAAACTCGCCACAATATATCAGGACGACGTGATGAATGCAAACTTCAACATCGAGGACGCACGATACATGGACCTTATCAACAACAAGTCGACCGCTCTGAAAATCGACTTCACAAAGATACCGGTCACCTTCTCCGAAAAACTGCCACACAGTTATACGGCCGACATGAGCTATATGGCGCCGTCGATCGACCGCACTACCGGAACGATGCGTGTGCAGGCCAAAATCCAGAATCCTTACGGCGAGCTCAAGAGCGGCATGTATGCCAAAGTATATCTGCCTTACGACATAGACCCTAACGCCATACTTATCAAGGACGCCTCAATAGGCACCGACCAGCTCGGCAAATATGTATATGTGGTAAATGATTCTAACAAAATCGTATACACACCTATCGAAGTGGGCGAGACGGTAAACGACACACTCAGGATTGTCACCAAAGGACTTAATGTAAAAGACCGCTATGTGACCAAGGCCCTGCTCAAAGTGCGCGACGGACAGGTTGTCAAACCGCGGCTGGTAAAATAAAAGGCGCAGAATTTCAGAGTGCTATTCCTTAAGTTTAATCATCTGAACCGCAGGGTTTATGTTTTCTAAATTTTTTATCGACAGGCCTATATTCGCCACCGTCATCGCCATAATCATGGTAATAGGAGGTCTCATTACCCTCAACACCATACCGGTAGCGCAGTATCCCGACATCACGCCGCCCACCATCATGGTCATCGCCAACTATCCCGGAGCAGACGCGCAGACCGTGGCCGAGACCGTGGGTGCCCCCATCGAAGAGCAAGTCAATGGCGTTGAGGGCATGATGTATATGAGTTCAAATTCGTCGTCCGACGGCAGCTATATGCTCACAGTAACTTTTGAGGTGGGCACCGACCTCGACGAGGCGGCCATCAAGGTGCAGAACCTTGTCAACGAAGCCGAACCAACGCTCCCTACCCCCGTGAAACAGCAGGGCGTGAACGTTGTGTCACGCTCGAGCAACCTCATACTCTTCCTCTCGCTCATGACCGACAAGCCCGAGAGGTATAATTCACTTTATCTCACAAACTATGCCCAGCTCAACATAGTGAACGAACTTTCGCGAATCGACGGCGTGGGCAATGTGGGAGCATTCGGCAGCGGCAACTATTCGATGAGAATATGGCTTGACCCTGACAAGATGCGCAGCCGCAACATAACGCCTTCCGACGTGATACAGGCTATACAGAGCCAGAACATCGCCGTGTCGGCCGGTAGTGCCGGCGCTCCTCCGGGAAGCGGCGACGAGCAGTTTCAGTATACTCTCACCACTCAGGGCAGGCTTATAACATCAGAGGAATTCGGCAATATAGTTATAGCAACCGGCCAGAACGGCTCGATGCTGAGGCTCAGCGACATAGCGCGGGTGGAACTTGGCAGCAACTCTTACAGCCAGATAAGCAACGTCTCCGGTAAGGAAGCTGCGCTGATCGGCATCAGCCAGACTCCCGGCGCCAACGCTCTTGAGGTGGCAAACAAGGTGAAGACAAAGATGGCAGATTTGCAGAGATATTTCCCTGAGGGTGTGCACTATGAAGTATTGCTCGACACCACCGAGTTTGTCAGCGCATCCATCGACGAAGTGCTCATCTCGTTTATCGAGACCACACTCATCGTGATGCTCGTGATACTTCTCTTCCTTCAGAACTGGCGGGCTACTATAATACCCATGCTTACCATCCCCGTGTCGCTTATCGCAACATTCGTGGTGATGAAAATGCTGGGCTTCACGCTCAATACCCTCACACTCTTCGGCCTTGTGCTCGCCATCGCCATTGTGGTCGACGACGCAATAGTGGTGGTGGAGGACTGTGCCCGAATACTGAGCGCAGGCAAGGTAACGCCCCGTCAGGCGGCTCAGAAAGCCATGACGGAACTGCTGGGGCCTGTGATAGGCGAGGTGCTCGTGCTGCTCTCGGTATTCATACCCACGGCCTTCATCTCGGGCATCACCGGCGAGCTCTACAAACAGTTTGCGCTCACAATCGCCGTATCCACGGCCTTCTCAGGCTTCAACGCGCTCACCTTCACGCCGGCCATGTGCGCTCTCTTCCTCAAGCCTAAGAAAGAGTCGAAATTCATCCTTTACAGATGGTTTGACAAAGGCTATGGCGCCACGCTCAAAGGCTACAACAGCCTTGTGGGCAAGATGCTCGCCCGCCCCTTTATCTCATTTGTGGTGTTCGTGATGATAATCATCGCCGCATTCTGGGGCTTCTTCAAATGGCCGTCGAGTTATGT
This sequence comes from uncultured Bacteroides sp., assembly GCA_964477785.1. Classification (GTDB taxonomy): domain Bacteria; phylum Bacteroidota; class Bacteroidia; order Bacteroidales; family Muribaculaceae; genus CAG-873. Next base: position 9,540 of record CAYZFL010000052.1, on the reverse strand, counting down.
ACCCGAAGAGGACATGGGCTATTTCACCACAGTGGTACAGCTGCCCACCGGAGCTTCGCTCGAGCGTACCGACTCGGTGCTCAACACCATGACCGACAGCATCATGACCATACCTGAGGTGAAGGATGTGATAGGCGTGGCCGGTACATCGTTTATCGGTTCATCGGGAAGCAACATGGCTTCGATCAACGTAGTGCTCACCCCTTGGAAAGACCGCCGTAAGAAGAGCCAGAGCGCATCTGCCGTAATGACTCAGGTAGCAGAGAAAACATCAGGCATTCAGGAGGCACAGATATTCTCGCTCGCGCCATCGGCCATACCCGGTCTGGGACAGTCGTCGGGCCTCGAGATGCAGCTGCTCGACATTAACAACTTAGGGGCCAAGGAGATGAAGCAGGCCGTGAGCGATATATGCCGCGATGCCAAGGCTTATCCCTCGCTGCAACAGGCCACCACTATGTATGAAGGCGAAGTGCCGCAATATAAAGTGAATGTCGACCGCGACAAGGTCAAGGCACAGGGACTCACCCTCGAGCAGGTCTATTCTACCCTTTCGGCTTTCATGGGCGGCAGCTATGTCAACGACTTTGTGGAATTCGGCCAGGTTTATCAGGTAAACATGATAGCCAACGGTCAGTCACGAGCCAAGCCTCAGGATGTGCTCAACCTTTCGGTAAGGAATGCCGACGGCCAGATGGTGCCCTTCGCGTCTTTCGCATCCGTTGAGCCTGTGATGGGCCAGGCTAGCATAAGCCGGTACAATATGTATCCGACAGCCGCTGTTACGGCCACTCCGGCGCAGAACGTAAGCTCCTCTGAGGCGATAGCCGATATGGAGGATCTTATCAACCGCGAATTAGGCGACTCATTCGGCTATGCATGGACCGGCGAGGCTTATCAGGAAACAGGCTCCGGTGTCACCATCACCACGGTACTTATCTTCGCCCTCATCCTCACCTTGCTGGTTCTCGCGGCTCAGTATGAGTCATGGACCGACCCTATCGCCGTTATCATCACCACCCCTACGGCCATTCTCGGCACAATCATAGGCTGTATGTTCATGGACCAGAGCATCAGCATCTATACCCAGATTGGTATAATACTTCTGATAGGCATGGCGGCAAAGAATGCAATCCTTATAGTGGAATATGCCATGGACTACCGCAAGGCTGGTATGCCCATCAGGGAAGCTGCGACTCAGGCTGGTAACGTGAGATTCAGGCCCATCATAATGACAGCCCTGGCCTTCGTCTTCGGCATCATGCCCATGCTTTGGGCATCGGGCGCAGGTGCTGCAAGCCGCGTTTCACTCGGTACGGCAGTGGTATTCGGCATGGCTGTAAACGCCTTCATCGGCACTCTCTTCGTCCCGGTGTTCTGGGAGATGCTTCAGCGGTTCAAAGAGAAATATCTCTCCAGACTCTTCACCTCGTCTGATAAGTTGCCCGACGGCTCAACTCCGACCTCGGCCTCTTCCCATGGCGAAGCTTCTAAAGATCCCGGCAGCACGAACTCCTAATTTTAAATGGATTCATTGCCGTACATCTCTATCCGGGGTTGTGTTCCGTGTTCCGAGATGGAACACGGAACACACAGTCCAAACGACTAAGATCTAAATGAGACCTTGACTATCCGCGATGCGTATCTCAGAACGTGAAGTGAAGGGCGAGGCGGAGACCGTGGCGGTCGATTTTATAGGGCACGTTGAGGTAACTCAGTCGCCATACATAGTCGAGGCGGATACACTTCAATATATTGTCCACGCCTGCCGATATTTCCATGTACGGGCCTTTGTGCATGCCTAATTCGTTTACTCCGGCCGGGAACCTTAGCAAGTCGGGATGAAGTGCGGGGTTGTTTTTGTCACTGAGACGGCCCCAGACTCCTTTGAACGATACCACCTCACGGAGCTTTAGCTTGTTGAAATATGGTATATAATTAAATATTAAGCCATTGAGCCAATATGTCACATCCCAGTTTACATAAGAATCGAGCATAAATTCCATGGGGTTGAGCATGGCATAGCTCTCAGGCTGAATTGTGTAGCTAAGGTTGGCGTTGGGGGTGAGAAGGTCGAGGAAATTGGCGTTGCCCCATTCGTGAGCGGCTCCTACCTGAAAATCGACATAACCGGCGGCCGAAAGCCAGAAACGCTTTGTGAAACCGAGTTCCGTACGGTTGACGCCAAAACTTCCGGTAGCCAGTGACTTGGGCGCATAGGTATGCGTAAGCAGGAATGTAGGTGCGTCGAAATTGACAAGTACTCGGGCCGATCTTGTCTGATAGAACTTCTCGCCGGGAGCGTATCTGAGCTCCAGTCTGGCAGAACACTGGTCAAGGTGATTGTATGTGTGGCCGTTGCCGTCGGTAAAGCCAACCCAGGGCGAGGGGTCTCGGCGACGGCGGTCGAGAGTGAGACTGACCTTGAAGTTCTGTGCCGTCTCCCAGGTGAAATTGAGAGCTGTCAAATGGTGATATATGGCCAGATGATCGTCGAGACGTTTCAGGGAGAGAAACACATTGTCGGGGTTGGAGAAATTGTAATGCTGACCCAGGTGGTCGATGTCGTAGGTATGACTCAGCTTGAAGCCGCGGACCGGGAACTGCCTGGGATTGTCCTTTTTGTCGATCAGCGACCAGTCGAGCTCGGCGGAGTATTTCCATCTGTGGTCTTTGGTGCCCCATGCGCCGTAGCCCTTGAAGAAGAAACGTTTTGAAAGATTAGCCGTCGTGGTGCCTCCCAGGCGGAAACGGGTTCCCTCTATATCGTTCCAGCTCACCATGGTGTTGACAGGGCCGATGTCGAACTTACTGTTGGAACCGAGCTGCACATAACCCAGACACATTATTTTGAGGAATTTCTCGGTGATGTAGTAGAATTTCGATTTCCGCAGCTCTTCCTGAAGTTTACTAACAGTGCTTTCACTGCGCGTAAGCCCCACGAGACGCTTTTCCTGCCAGTAGAGTGAGTCGCGCTGTTCGGCATCCGAGACGATGTGACGGTTCTCATCCCGGTCGAATATGGCAAGGTCGGCCGGCCGGTCGAAACTGTGGTTGCCGTAACGTGTAGAGCGGCGCACATATACACCGGGAGTGCCCGGGAGCACGCGCATTTCGGCTGTAAGGTCATCGAGGGTCTTGAGCCTGCGTCCGTTCTCTCCTCGCTTGTATTCCTGTATCACATAGAGGCTTTCTATGAAATTGAGATTTATCTCCTTGGGTACCTTGAATTCCACACGCTTGATAAACATGGTGCTGTCGTTGTCAGCCACATAGATATGGCCTATGAAGCCGAAAGTAGCCTTGTTCATGGGGTAGCATGAGAGCACGATGCACTTCTCTCCGTCTATTTCGAGCGAGTCGGTGAGATAAAACTTATAAAAATCGGTGGCGATGGGCGAAAGAGGACTAACGAAACGATACTGAAAGAGAGGTATGTCGTTCTGATAAAGATTTACCTCGCGGAACACATCCTCCAGGAATGTCTGGAAGCTCTCCTGATCGGCGAAATCATCGAGACCCTCATGGTTGAAGCCGGTTACCGTCTCTTTTGTCGAGCCGGGCGACTTGCGGTAGTTGACATGAGACGATTTCTCCTTCAGCGACACCGGCACAACGGGTTTGCCAGTCACTTCGGATGTGTCGACATGATTTTTCAGGGCCTTCATGTGTTTGTTAAGACCCGAGTTAAGCGATGCCGAATCGGCCTCGTTCAAAGCCAGCACTATCTTCTCGTATTTGTCATAGCTGTAGAAAGGCTCGTTGAGCGGGTCGTTGATGCCGGATGTATTGCGGAGAAGCCTGGCGAATTTTACCGCAGGATTGTCTTTCTTGCGGTATTTCTTGCGGTGCACAACCACCTCCTGAAGCTCGGAGACCGAAGGGGTGAGAGATATGTCAAAAAGATTCTGGACGCCTGACGAAAGAGGCACCTCTTTTTTCTCATATCCAACGCAGCTCACCATCAGAGTTCTGGCCTTTGAGTTTATGGGAATCTCGAATATACCTTTCTCGTTGGTTACGGTCGAGCGCTTTGTCTCCTTGACTATTATGGAGGCGTAAGGCATAGGCTCACCGGTATTTGCGTCACGCACAATACCGCTCACATATCTGCCTACCGGCATTTTGGCCTGCATGGCCTGCGGTATCGCCAGCGCTATGATTACTATTATCGTATATATTTTCAGCAGTCTGTTTCTCATGCCGATAGTTTTCGCTAATTTTGCACTATTCTTTTTTATAAGATTGTATTTGCACAAAAAGTTTAATTGGAACTGCAAAGATAAGTAATTCATAAAATATTTATGACTTGCTTGAGGAAATGCGGGATATAAACGAGGTAAAAATGGCAAAAGAAATAGAACTGAAATATAAAGTAAAGGACAAAAGCTACCGCGAAATGGCCGAAAGCCACACTGATATTCTTCAGGCATATCTCTCGGTGAACCCTGTGGCCACCGTAAGGGTAAGACTCATAGGAAAAGACGCCCGCATAACCGTAAAAGGCCTTAACCACGGCTGCAGCCGCGATGAGTGGGAATATGCAATCCCGACCGAGGATGCCCGCGAGATGATTGGGAATTGCTGTGAGGGAAAATACATCGACAAGACGAGATATTATGTGCCTTACGGAACTCATACCTGGGAAGTTGACGAGTTTCACGGCAGCCTCGAGGGACTTGTGATAGCCGAGGTAGAGATGAAATCTGCTGATGAGCACCCTGCCCTCCCGTCATTTGTCGGCGAGGAAGTAACCGGCGACCAGCGGTTTTACAACTCCATGCTGTCGCAGACTTCGGGTGTGCCTGAATAAATCGCATAACGACCTATAACCTTTCTCAGATATAGGGACTGTTTTTTGGTTTTGGTAAATCGAATTAATTTCCTACCTTTGTAAACTAATGCCGGTATGCCCCGGCTTTGTCACAGCATAATCAAAAAATATATAAACCATCACAGACAAAACCATAATCAAATGGAAATAACAGGCAAAATCATATTGGCTCTTCCCGAGCAGAGCGGCGTTTCACGCAGCGGCAACCAGTGGAAAAAAAGGGAGTATGTACTTGAGACTCAGGAGCAATATCCCCGCAAAGTGTTCTTCAATTTCTTCGGCGACAGGGCCGATCAGTATCCCCTTGTCCCCGGCGACCTCGAGAGCCGTGAATTCAACGGCCGCTGGTATACCGATATCCGCGCATGGAAGGCCGAAAAAGGCGATGCAGCCCAGCAGCCCGCTGCCGCTCCCGCCCAGAACTATCAGCAGGCTCCCGCGGCTCAGCCCGCGCCAGCTGCACAGGCCGCTCCCGCTGTTGATCCCTTTGCCGCAACAGCCGGCGACTCTTCCGAGGATCTCCCATTCTGATCTAAAAACATGATTTCTGTCGTGAAATAATTCAGAATCACATTTCTCATCAGATAATTTTAAAACTGAGGCTGTGCCGTAAATCTGACTTGATAACGGAACAGCCTCAGGTATTTTAGAACCGGGACATCTGTTTAACGGCAGATTTACCTCAACCTTTCGGACGTATCATTTGCCATAACGTTTGAGCAATGTATCGTAGGCATCGATGCGGCGGTCGCGCAGGAAGGGCCACCATCGGCGGACGTGTTCGCTGTGGGTGATGTCGACCTCTACTATCGCGCTGTCCTCATCTTTTTCAGGCGACTGGTATAGTATTTCGCCCTGGGGACCGGCCACAAAACTCGAGCCCCAGAAATCTATGCCGTGAGGATGTGCCATGGGGTCGTTGATTATCTCGAGACCCGTGCGGTTTACTGCTATTACCGGAAGGCCGTTAGCTACGGCATGACCGCGCTGCACGGTTATCCAGGCTTCGCGCTGACGGCGTTTCTCATCCTCCGGATCTGAGGGCGCCCACCCTATTGCCGTGGGATATATAAGCATATCGGCACCGTTGAGCGTCATGATTCTTGCTGCTTCGGGGTACCATTGGTCCCAGCACACGAGCAGGCCAAGATTGCCCACCGATGTCTTTATCGGCTCAAATCCCAAATCTCCCGGCGTGAAATAAAATTTCTCGTAAAATCCCGGATCATCGGGTATATGCATCTTGCGGTAACGCCCCGCAATGTTGCCGTCGCTTTCAAATACGATGGCCGTATTGTGGTAAATGCCCGGAGCACGGCGCTCAAACAATGATGTAACGAGCACCACGCCACATTCCTTTGCCAGAGATGAGTAAAAATCCATCACTTCGCTGCTGTCGATGTCTATTGCATAATCAAAAAAATCAACATTCTCGACCTGACAGAAATAGAGCGTATCATGAAGCTCCTGGTTCACAATCAGTTTAGCTCCTTTCTTAGCGAGCTCGCGTATTTTTTCGGCCAGACGGCGACGATTTTCCTCCGGGTCTGAAGTCTTTTTCTGCTGTATGATGCCTATGGGCAGCTTTATATCTTTAGTCATTTTATAATCAGTTTGTTAGAAGGCTAAGACTATCGTTCGCTTATTTTGATATAATCAAATTTATTCCGGAATCTGCATCGTGGCGCAGTGCAGAGAGCCATGTTGGGCTATTAACGCGAGGCAATCGATGCCTACAATCTCTTTGCCGGGATAGCACCTGGCTATCTGCCTGAGAGCCTGCTCATCCGCTTTCTCGTCACCATATTGCGGCACGAGCACGGCATCGTTTACCGGCAGGAAATTGGCGTATGTGGCGGGCAGGCGCTCGCCGTCACGGAATATGGCTTTCGGCCATGCCAGTGGACAGAGCCGGTAATTCGCACCTTTTGCGTTTTTAAGCACACGCAGTTCCTCCTCCATTGCTTTCAGTTCATCGTAACACGAATAATCCTTTTCATCACACGACTGATAGATAATCATGTTGCCGGGAGCGAAACGGGCAAGCGTGTCGATATGCGAGTCTGTGTCGTCGCCTTCTATGGCTCCATATTTGAGCATTATCACCTTTTCAGCACCAAGAGCATCACGGAGCACCTGTCTGACTTCCTCCGCATCGCATTCTGCGTTTCTGTTTGGCGAGAGCTGGCATCTGGCGGTTGTCATCACCGTCCCTTTTCCGTCATACTCTATCGCCCCACCCTCGAGCACAAAATTCTGATTGTTGATATAACAACCTTTAGGCAAATGTCCGGCTACAAGCCTACGGGTCACAAGATTGTCCTTGTCGGCGGCGAATTTGAGCCCCCAGGCATTGAATTTGAAATCGGCGTATGCGTGCTTTTCTCCGTCGGAAAGCGTGAGAGGGCCATAGTCCCTCACCCATGTGTCGTTTAGCGGAATCTCAACTATTTTTATATTTTCCGTCTGAAGACCTGCAGCTGAAAGACTTTCTGAAGCGAATCTTTCGTTATCTGTCAGGAGTATTACATTTGTATGCTCCGATAGTGTCTTTATAAGGGGAATGTAAGCCTTTCTTATTTCATCAATCATATATGCCCAGTCGGAATCAGCCGGCGGCCAGGTCACAATCACGGCACGACAGGGTTCCCACTCGGGCACAAGTGTGAGTTTTCTCATTCTTTGAAAAAAGTAACGGATTTAATTTGAAATATTACTCGTCGTAATCGTTGAGATGGTCCCAGACTTCCTGGGAGTCGCTTAGGGATTCCTCGCAATAATTTCTGAATGCACGTTTGGGATTTTCCTCGCGCTCATGGCACCATTCGAGATATTCCTGATTCAGCTCCTCGTCTTCCTCGCGCATCCGGTGAAATTCAATCTCGGCGATATCTATGCTCCGATGATTTCTCAGCAGTTCTTCAAAGTATGTAGTCAGATCGTCCATTATCTTAGTTTTTGACAAAATAAAATACACTGGCTTTACAATAGTCTCCAAATATAGTGATAATCTGCCATTTTACCAAATTCAATGGACAAAAAAAGAAAAAAGCGGGCCAAACGGTCCGCCTTTTAAGATATCTGAGTTTGAAGTAAATTAGTCCTGATTGAGGTTTACACGCTTGAAATCAACGACTACGAGACCTTTCTGAGCCTGCTCGAGATACTGACCGATGGTGAGGTTACCGTCTTTGATAAATTCCTGCTCCATGAGGCAGTTTTCTTTGAAGAATTTGTTGAGACGGCCCTTGGAGATGTTCTCTATCATCTGCTCGGGGAGGTGCTGAGCCTTTGACGCTGCGGTTTCCTTCATGATCTGACGGCCCTTCTCAGCTTCCTCGGCGGTAATCCAGCCCTTGGCGATGTTTGACTCGATATGGTCTTCTGAATCGAAGTGGTTGGGATTGAGACCTGCTTTCTTAAGAGCGTTCTGCACAGCCTTGAGCACCTGCTCTGCTTTGGTCTTCTCAACAGCAACGGCAACTTCCTGATCGATGATGCTCTGAGCCACGTTTTCGCGTGCTACGGCTACGGGGTTCATCGAAGCAACCTGCATTGCTACGTCTTTGCCAATGCGCTCGCTTACGCCTTCAACATTGAAGCCCACGATTGTGGCGAGCTTGTTGCCGAGGTGGTTGTAGCTTGCGGTCGAGGGAGCCTCAAGACATACATAGTCGCCGAGTTCGGTCTTCTCACCTGTCTTACCTGTTTCCTCTGTGATGAGTTCGGCTACGGTAAGACCATCGATCTTGAGGTCTTTGAGTTCCTCTGCTGTCTTGACTTTGTTAGCCACGGCTGCGTCGATAAGTTTCTGAGTAAGGGCTACGAAACCTGCGTTCTTTGCTACGAAGTCGGTTTCGCACTTGAGGGCTACGATAGCGGCGAAATTGCCTTCGTGCTTTGAGAGCACGCAGCCTTCTGAAGCCTCGCGGGCCTCACGCTTGGCGGCAACTGCCTGACCTTTTTTACGCAACACCTCGACTGCTGCCTCAATATCGCCGTTAGTCTCGGCGAGAGCGGCCTTGCAGTCCATCAAGCCGGCGCTGGTAAGAGCGCGGAGCTTGGTTATATCTGCCATTGATACTGCCATAGTAGTAGTATTTTGAGAGTGTTTAATTTAATTTGATTATCAAAGAGTGTGCCTCACAATATTATATATACGGGCACACTCTCGTTTGGGAGTTGAGGATTAATGATTATTCAGCTTTGGGAGCTTCCTCTGCGGAAGCCTCTTCTGCCTTGGGAGCCTCGGCGTCGGCTTTACGTACGCGGCGACGCTCACGACGGGGAGCTGCGGGTGCTGCCTCTTCGTTTTCTCCGGCTGCTTCGTTGTCGATTTTCTCTACCTTTCTTTCCTCAAGACCTTCGGCCATTGCTGCGATGCAGGCGCCGAGAACGGTCTCTATCGACTTGGATGCGTCGTCGTTTGCGGGGATTACGAAGTCGATGTTGGTAGGATCGGAGTTGGTGTCGACCATTGCGAATACAGGGATACCAAGACGGTTTGCCTCAGCCACTGCGATGTGCTCTTTGAGTACGTCTACTACGAAGAGTGCGGCCGGGAGACGGTTGAGGTCGGCGATTGAACCGAGGTTCTTCTCGAGTTTGGCTCGCTGGCGGGTTACCTGAAGGCGTTCACGCTTCGAGAGGTTGTCGAATGTGCCGTACTTGGTCATTTTGTCGATGCTGGTCATCTTCTTCACGGC
>CAYZFL010000051.1:6829-14128 GCA_964477785.1 uncultured Bacteroides sp. | reverse complement strand
CCTCTTCCCCGACGAGAAATTCAACCTCACCGGCGGCCGCTCGTGCACACTCTCAACCCGCGTGGTCGACATGTTCGCCCCCATAGGCAAAGGCCAGCGCGGCCTCATCGTGGCACCGCCCAAGACCGGCAAGACCCTCCTGCTCAAAGACATCGCCAACGCCATCGCCGAGAACCATCCCGAGACCTACATCATGATTCTCCTCATCGACGAGCGTCCCGAGGAAGTGACCGACATGGTGCGCAGTGTAAACGCCGAAGTGATTGCCTCGACCTTTGACGAACCAGCCGACCGTCATGTCAAGATTGCCGGCATAGTGCTCGAAAAAGCCAAACGTATGGTGGAATGCGGTCATGATGTAGTGATACTTCTCGACTCCATTACCCGTCTGGCCCGCGCCTACAATACCTGCGCTCCCGCATCTGGCAAGATACTCTCCGGAGGTGTTGACGCAAACGCCCTTCAGAAGCCCAAGCGGTTCTTCGGCGCTGCCCGAAACATCGAAAACGGCGGCTCACTCACCATCATCGCCACCGCTCTTACCGAAACATCATCCAAGATGGACGAGGTTATTTTCGAGGAATTCAAGGGCACCGGCAACATGGAGCTGCAGCTCGACCGCAAACTTTCAAACAAACGCCTCTTCCCGGCTGTTGATATAATGGCGTCGAGCACACGCCGCGATGAGTTGCTCGTAAGACCCGAGACGCTCAACCGCATGTGGATTCTGCGCCGTTTCCTCTCAGACCGCAACTCCATTGAGGCCATGGAATTTATCAAAGACCGCATGGAGCGAACCCGCGACAACGACGAGCTGTTGCGCACCATGGGTGACTGACAATGTTTATACTGACTTTTCAATTACATACAATCTCTCCTTTGTCAAATGGCAAAAAAAGAAAACCGCATCAAACAATCGACCACAACGGGCCTCAACATATCGGGGCCCGTGTCGTCGGTGCCGGTAGACGCTGACGAAGACCTGCGTGAAAAGGCCGTGCTCGTGGCCCTTGTGACACCGAAACAGAACGAGGCCACGACTTCGGAATATCTCGACGAACTCGCCTTTCTGGCCGAAACAGCCGGTGCCCGGACAGTCGAAAGATTTACCCAAAAACTCGAATTCCCCAATTCGCGCACATATATAGGTACTGGCAAGCTGATGGAGTTAAAGCAGTATGTCGAAGAAAATAATATCGACATGGTGATCTTCGACGATGACCTTTCGAGCAAACAGGTAAGCAATATTGAAAAAGAGCTTCAGACAAAAATTCTCGACCGCACATCACTTATTCTCGACATATTCGCCCGCAGAGCCCAGACCGCCCATGCAAAGACACAGGTAGAGCTGGCGCAATACCAGTATCTTCTTCCCCGTCTTACGCGTCTGTGGTCTCACCTCGAACGCCAGCGCGGAGGTATTGGTATGAGAGGCCCCGGCGAGACACAGATCGAAACAGACCGCCGAATAATACTTGACAAGATATCGCGTCTCAAGGAAGAGCTAAAATCAATCGACAAACAGAAATCGATACAGCGCAAAAACCGCGGCAAGCTTACACGCGTGGCACTTGTAGGCTACACCAACGCAGGCAAGTCAACCCTGATGAACGTGCTGAGCAAATCCGACGTTTTCGCAGAAAACAAACTCTTCGCCACCCTTGACACCACAGTAAGAAAGGTCACCATAGAGAATCTGCCGTTCCTGCTTAGCGACACCGTTGGTTTTATACGAAAACTGCCGACTCATCTTGTCGAATCGTTCAAGTCCACTCTTGACGAAGTGCGCGAAGCCGATGTATTGGTGCATGTGGTTGATGTCTCCCACCCCAACTTTGAGGATCAGATAAGGGTAGTAAATGAGACTCTGGCAGAGATATGCAAAGGCAACGACAAGCCGTTGATACTCGTGTTCAACAAAATCGACGCCTTCTCCTTCACTCCTAAAGACGAGGACGACCTTACTGAGATAAAAAAGAATAATATCTCCCTCGACGCCCTTAAAGAGACATGGATGTCAAAAATCGAACCAGACAGATGTGTCTTCATCTCGGCCAAATCGGGAGAAAACATCGCCGAACTGAAGGAGAAAATATATAAAATCGCCCGCGAAATCCATCTCTCTCGCTTTCCTTATAACGACCTCCTCTATCAGAACTATGAAGAGATCGCGCAGGAAGGGAGCTCCCAACCTGACAAAAAGCAAAGCTGAGAGACTAAATCGACCAAAGTTCGACAAGAATGCCACTTCTCGACACAATATACTAACATTCAGAAGGTTGCAAAGCAAGTGAATCGCCAGGCTAAAAAATTGTCAAGCTCAGTTTAAAATCGTTAACAATTTTTTCCTCCAAATGTTTCATAATATCAATAATTTTCATTTACTTTGCACTGCAAAAACGAAATATCTACACGAAAGAAATAAATAATTAATTAAAAACTTATTATTATGTCAGAAATTGCAGACCGCGTAAAGAATATCATCGTTGATAAACTTAGCGTAGACGAAGACAAAGTAACCGAAAACGCATCTTTCACCACCGATCTTGGCGCAGACTCTCTCGACACCGTTGAGCTCATCATGGAGTTTGAAAAAGAATTCGGCATCACAATACCTGATGATCAGGCAGAGAAAATCGCCACTGTAGGTGACGCTGTAGCATACATTGAAGCTAACGCAAAATAAATACCGCGCCTTCCCGCAAGGCGTAAAGTCATAAGCTAGGGGAGGTTGCATTTACAATCTCCCCAGTCTTATTTGAAGTCATTCATACTCATTCTTAACAAGCTCTCCCTAGGAGACATAGAAGAAGTATCCGGAACTTCAAAGAGTAATATCCCCCAACAACTACAAATCAAATAGATTTCGACATGGAATTAAAAAGAGTAGTAGTCACCGGCATGGGCTGCTTGTCACCGCTGGGAAACGACGTAGGAAAAACATGGGAATCGGCGCTTAAGGGCGAAAGCGGTGCCGGCCCTATCACGCATTTCGATGCCTCGCTTTTCAAGACACAATTTGCCTGCGAGGTAAAAGGTTATAATCCGGAAGATTATTTCGACCGAAAGAAAGCACGCCAGCTTGACCTCTACGCACAGTATGCAACCGTTGCCGCCCGTCAGGCCGTTAAAGACGCTGACATCGAGGATAATCCCAAGGTCAACAAAGACCGTGTGGGCGTGATTATCGCTGCCGGGATCGGCGGTCTCCATACTTTTGAGGAAGAGGCAGGATATTACGCCATGAACAAGGACAAGGGCCCCAAATACAGTCCTTTCTTCATTCCCAAGATGATCGCCGACATCGCTTCGGGTCAGGTATCTATGGAATACGGCTTCCACGGCCCTAACTATGGTGTAGTTTCCGCCTGCGCTTCTTCAAACAACGCCATCATCGACGCGTTCAACCTCATACGCCTCGGCAAAGCTGAAATAATGCTTACCGGTGGTGCCGAAGCCGCAATATATCCTGCCGGTGTGGGCGGTTTCAACGCCATGCACGCCCTTTCGACCAGAAATGACTCGCCTGAAACGGCATCACGTCCGTTCAGCAAATCACGCGACGGCTTCGTAATAGGCGAAGGCTCGGCTGTGCTTATCCTTGAGGAACTTGAGCATGCCAAGGCCCGCGGCGCCAAAATCTATGCCGAAATCGCCGGCGGCGGCATGTCGGCCGATGCTTATCACATCACAGCCACACATCCCGAAGGCCTCGGCGCAATACTCGCCATGACAAACGCCCTCGAGGATGCTGAAATGACTCCCGATGACATCGACTACATCAACGTTCACGGCACATCAACTTCGGTAGGCGATATCTCAGAGGTAAAGGCTATCAAGAAAGTCTTCGGCGACCATGCTTACCAGCTCAATATCTCGTCAACCAAATCCATGACCGGTCACCTTCTCGGCGCTACCGGCGCACTTGAGGCCATATTCAGCATCAAGGCAGTGCAGGAAGACGTGGTCCCCCCCACAATCAACCACCAGCCCGATGACCTTGATCCCGAGATAGACTACAACCTCAACTTCACTTTCGACCGTGCACAGCACCGCGAAGTACGCGCCGCACTCTCCAATTCGTTTGGATTCGGCGGCCACAATGCCACAGTAATTGTAAAAAAATACAAAGACTGATCGGTTAGGATTTAAAGAAGCCTTACCATCGGCTTAAATATAATGAGTCTGCGTTCCGGCCCTGTGGTCAGAACGCAGAATTTTTATACGCAGTAGTTTAAAATAGGATTGTTTATCTCTGTTTTATAGGTATTTTTTTCGTAACTTTGTGCTTAACTAATCAAACCGATCAAAATGGACAACGATGCTTCGCTGGCTTTCAGCATGTTTCTAAAACCCGGCACTTTGCTGCAGGGTGGCAAATATAAAATAGTCCGCTTTATCAGCAACGGCGGTTTCGGTTGTACATACGAGGCTGTCCACGTTATGCTCAACAAGCGGGTGGCTATCAAGGAGTTTTTTGTAAAAGATTTCTGTAACCGCGACAGCACCACCTCTGCCGTCTCAATTGGCACAACTTCCAAAAGCGAACTCGTTGAAAAACTCCGTAAGAAATTTATCGACGAAGCCCGTGCCATAAGCTCACTCTCCCACCCCGGAATAGTGCAGGTTTCAGACGTATTCAGCGAAAACGGCACAGCCTATTACGTGATGGGCTATATAGAAGGAAAATCTCTCCGTGATCTTGTAAAGGAAAACGGACCGCTGGACGAGTCACTTGCTCTGAAATATATTTCCCAGATTTGCGAAGCACTCAGATACGTTCATAGCAAAAACCGTCTTCACCTTGACATCAAGCCGGGAAACATCATGCTCGACGGCAAAGACAACGCCATTCTTATTGATTTTGGCGTTTCAAAGCAATATGACGAGGCCGGAGGAGAAAACACATCGACCCTTTTAGGCAAAACTCAGGGTTATGCACCGCTCGAACAGTTAGGTGGCAACGTAAAGAAATTTATGCCCGCCACAGACATTTATGCTCTCGGTGCTACCCTTTACATGTTGCTTTCAGGCAAGAAACCTATTTCGGCGAATGACCTCGCACAAGGCGACGAGCTCCCTCCCCTGCCGCCTTATATCTCGGACAGCACCCGCAGGGCCGTCAACCGCGCCATGAGGGTAAAAAACACCGAGAGGCCACAGTCTGTCGATGAGTTTATGGCTATGCTCTTCGAGCCCGCTGAAAGCGACGGTGGCTATGGCACCATAGATCAGGATGACGTGACTATAGTGTCAGGTGATGACATAAGTATCGCTTCCCAGGTACCTCCCGTACCACCGGTACCACCTGTTCCCCACGTCACAGACAATGTTTCTGTTAATGTATCCGGCAATATATCCGACAATGTCTCCGACCAACAGCATCCAAGGAAGTCGAAATCAGAAGCAAAAGTCACGGCACCCTTTGTCGGCGTACGAACTGTAAGCGGAAAAAATCAAAAAACAGGCGGTATTCCGCCCATTAAGCCGGGGCAAGGAAATCCTCCTGTCAAGACTGACTCCGGCAATCAGACCAAGGGCCTGAAAGTTACTGAAACAGGCAACCCCGCAAGCAAATCGGGAGTTAATAAAACCATCTGGATTGTTGCGTTCATAATTTTCATTGTCGCTCTCTGCATCTATGTGATCGCGTTATATTCTAACCGTTCGGTTGGTTCCTATTATGATGACGGCTACGCAGCAGATACCTCATATGTGGTTGATGAGCCCGCTCCGGTAGAGGAATATGTGGATGTGACAGACACTGTGGCCGTAGCAGACGAATATTATTATTGATTATTATAATTCCAAGAATACTATCTGATTTTTTCAATGGAAGAAATAGCAACAAAGTACGATCCCTCCAAGGTAGAAGAAAAATGGTATGAATATTGGATGAGCCATCGGCTCTTCCACAGCGAGCCCGATGCCCGCGAGCCTTACACCATAATCATGCCGCCTCCAAACGTCACCGGCGTGCTTCACATGGGTCATGTGCTCAACAATACCATCCAGGATATTCTCATACGCCGAGCCCGCATGGAAGGCAAAAATGCCCTATGGATTCCCGGCACCGATCACGCTTCAATCGCTACCGAGACCAAGGTGATAGCCAAACTTGCAGCTCAGGGCATAAAGAAAACCGACCTTACCCGCGAACAGTTTCTCACACATGTTTGGGACTGGACAGAAGAGCACGGAGGCTTGATCTTCAAGCAACTGCGTAAACTCGGTGCTTCATGCGACTGGGAGCGCGCCGCTTTCACTATGGACGAAAAACGTTCGGAATCAGTCACAAAAGTCTTCTGTTATCTTTACGATAAGGGGTATATCTACCGCGGTCTGAGAATGGTCAACTGGGACCCCGTAAACAAGACAGCTATCTCTGACGACGAGGTAAACTACGTGCAGGAAGAGAGCAAACTCTATTACCTCAGATATTATGTCGCCGACGATGACTTTAAAGGCGCTACAGGAGCTGAAGAGGAAGTTATCCACACCGACGCTCAGGGCCGCAGATATGCGGTTGTTGCGACCACCCGTCCCGAGACTATCATGGGTGATACGGCGATGTGCATCAACCCCAAAGACCCCAAGAACACATGGCTTAAGGGCAAAAAGGTGACAGTTCCTCTCGTTGGCCGCGTAATCCCCGTAATCGAAGACCGATATGTTGAAATCGACTTCGGTACAGGATGTCTGAAAGTCACTCCCGCGCATGACAAAAACGACTTTATGCTCGGCAAGAAGCATAATCTCGAAAGCATCGACATATTCAATGAGGACGCCACGCTTGCTCCCGTCGCAGGCATGTATGTGGGCATGGACCGTTTTGCCTGCCGCGAGCAGATTGTCAAGGACCTCGATGCGGCAGGACTTCTCGAAAAAGTCGAGGACTATACCAACAATATTGGTCTCTCGGAACGTACAAAAGTGCCCATTGAGCCGCGTCTTTCCGAGCAGTGGTTCGTTTCGCTCAAACATTTCGCCGACATATCTCTCAAGCCCGTGATGGACGATATCATCCGTTTTGTGCCAGAGAAATATAAGACCACTTATAAAATATGGCTCGAAAGTATACAGGACTGGTGCATCAGCCGCCAGCTCTGGTGGGGTCACCGCATCCCGGCTTATTATTATACCGACGGAGCAGGCGAGCGTCAGATTGTAGTAGCCGGATCTCTTGAAGAAGCCACACAGAAAGCACGCGAAAAATCGGCCATGCCCGGTTTACAGCCCTCGGATCTTGAGCAGGATCCCGACGCCCTCGACACCTGGTTCTTCTCTTGGCTCTGGCCC
>CAYZFL010000051.1:0-6819 GCA_964477785.1 uncultured Bacteroides sp. | reverse complement strand
CTGGCCCATCACCCTATTCGACGGCATCAACAATCCCGGCAATCCAGACATGAAATATTACTATCCTTCCCAGACTTTGGTCACCGCTCCCGATATCATATTCTTCTGGGTGGCACGAATGATCATGGCCGGAGAGGAATTCGAGGGTCGCGAACCCTTCAAGAACGTATATTTCACCGGAATCGTACGAGACAAACTCGGCCGCAAGATGTCGAAATCACTCGGTAACTCGCCCGACCCCATCGAACTTATCGAGAATTTCGGCGCCGACGGCGTGAGAATGGGCATTATGCTCTCCGCTCCTGCCGGCAACGATATCATGTTTGACAATTCTCTCTGCGAGCAGGGACGAAACTTCAGCAACAAGATATGGAACTCGTTCCGCCTAATCCGCGGATGGAACGCAGATGAATCGCTGACCCAGCCCGAAACATCCGCAGTGGCAATACGCTGGTTTGAAAGCTGCATGTCAAAAGCTGTGGCTGAAGTGGCCGACCTCTTTTCCAAATACCGTATTTCAGAGGCTCTGATGGCCGTATACCGCCTCTTTCGCGACGATTTCTCATCGTCATATCTCGAGATGGTTAAACCGGCATATCAGAAGCCTATCGACGGCAAGACACTGCGTCAGACAGAAGCATTCTTCGATGCCCTGCTCCGCCTTCTCCATCCTTTCATGCCCTTCATCACCGAAGAACTCTGGCAACAGCTTGCCGACCGTCGCGAAGGCGAATCGATAATGTATGCACGCACTCCCGAAAGCTGCGAAATAGACGAAAAGCTTCTTGGCGACATAGCCGAGGCTCTCGAGATTGTAGCGGGAGTACGCGCCGTAAGGGCCCGCAAGAACATTCCCTCAAAAGATGTCCTCACGCTTCACATCATCGCTCCCGGTGAAATAAGCGAAGAATGTAAGGGCCTGATAGTAAAACTCGCCAACCTTGAATCGATTAAAACCTCCGACAAAAAAGATGCCTCGGCTATGTCGTTTATGGTGGGCAAGACAGAGTTTGAGGTACCTCTTTCCGACAATATCGATGTCGAGGCCGAAAAGATACGCATTTCCAAGGAAATCGATTATCTCGAAGGCTTCAAGAAATCTGTGGAGAAAAAGCTTGGCAATGAGCGCTTTGTCAACAACGCTCCTGCTGCCGTAGTAGAAAACGAGCGCAACAAACTACGTGACGCAGAAAGCAAACTTGCCTCTCTGAGGGCATCTTTCGACGCTCTCTGCTGATTTATAGCGTTTTCGGCTATATACGATAAAGCTTCTGATTAGTACAACGATTACAAAACGTCCGCAATCGAAACCGGTTGCGGACGCTTTTTTATGTCTATGAAATCAATATATTTCAGTTTAAGGAAAAATCATGCGTCAGGTTCTCGAGACCTTATAATAAAGAATCAGACCAATTGCAAGATAAATGGCGTTTGGTATCCACATGGCAATAAGAGGCGAAGTGGCTCCCGAGAGAGCGAATGTCTGAGTAATGGTCATAAACAGGATATAACTGAAACTGAGCACCAGACCGATACCTATATTGAGGCCTATACCGCCTTTTACTTTGCGTGAGGATAGCGACATACCTATGAGCGTGAGGATAAAGGCTGCAGCGGTCATGGCATATCGCCGGTGGTATTCCACTTCAAACGACTTTATATTTGCCACACCACGGGCTTTCTGACGGTCGATATACTCCACCAGAGCCGGAGTTGTCATCTTCTCATGGTCGTTTTTGGCGATCAGGAAATCGGATGGCTCGAAAGGTATCACCGTGTCGAGCTGCGTGCCGCGGGTTATATACTCACGATGGTTGCGAAAATCGCGTATTACATAGTCCTGTACCTGCCAGTTATAAAGTGTATCCCATTTGATGGTTTCTGCCGTAAGTCGCGAGGAAAGTTTCTTGTCTTTGTCAAACGATTCAAGAGAGAATTTAGATCCCAATTTTGTGGGCGCGTCATATCTCGACATATATGCGATCTGACCCGGTGCTACCATGAGCATGATGTTGTTGCCATAGTCAACCCGTTTGTTCTTGACCCAGGTATTTGTATATTCTATTCGCTTCACATTTGCCGGAGGGATCACGTATGCACTGAGCAGGAAGCTGGCGGCAGCTATGATAAAGGCGGAAATCATATATGGCCTGAGCAAACGGTCATAGCTCATTCCTGTAGACAGCATGGCGATTATCTCACTGTTGCCGGCAAGCTTGGAGGTGAAGAAAATCACCGCGATGAAGGTAAACAGAGGCGAGAACTGATTGGCGAAATAGGGTAGGAAGTTTACGAAATAGTCAACTATTGTCTCTTTGAGAGGCGCTTTCATAAAAGCGTCGAGCTTCTCGTTGATGTCAAACATAACCACGATAGCAAGCAAGAGCATTATCGCGAAAATATAGGTGCCGAGAAACTTCTTTATTATGTATTTGTCTAATATTTTAAGCACAGCTCAAAGTAATCGCTAATGGAATTATTACACAACTGTTTATCTATTTATTCAAAGCCTTCTTCCGAGCTTTTCCACCATTTCTTTTTTCCATGCGGGGAAATCGCCTTCTACGATGTGCCTGCGGGCTTCCTTTACAAGCCAGAGATAGAACCCGAGATTATGAATCGAAGCTATCTGCATTGCCAGAATCTCGTTGGCGATGAAAAGATGACGCACGTATGCCTTGGAATAAACCTCGTCGACATATGTGGGGCCTCCGGGCCATAGAGGAGAGAAATCGTCGGCCCACTTAAGATTGCGCATATTCATTGTGCCTTCGGGCGTGAAGAGCATGCCGTTGCGGCCGTTGCGGGTAGGCATCACGCAATCCATCATATCCACTCCGCGGTCTATGGCTTCGAGGATATTAATAGGAGTCCCTACCCCCATGAGGTATCTCGGACGGTCTTCGGGAAGAATCTCGTTGACCACCTCGATCATCTCATACATCTTCTCCGCCGGCTCGCCCACCGCAAGTCCGCCTATCGCATTGCCCTCGGCGCCGAGGTCTGAGACAAACTTTGCCGAGTCACGGCGCAGATCGTCATAGGTACAACCCTGGACTATGGGAAAAAAGGCCTGACTATGACCATACAGCGGCTCAGTCTCGCAAAAATGTTTCCATCCGCGTGATAGCCATTTCTTAGTGAGTTCAAGCGACTTCTTGGAATAAGCATAATCGGATGTGCCGGGCGGACATTCGTCAAGAGACATCATAATATCGGAGCCGAGCACACGCTGAATGTCTACAACCTTTTCAGGAGTGAAAAGATGCTTTGATCCATCGATATGGCTTCTGAACCAGGCACCTTCTTCCGTAAGCTTGCGGTTTTCTGCAAGCGAAAACACCTGAAAGCCCCCGCTGTCGGTAAGTATCGGTCTGTCCCAACCGTTGAATTTATGTAGACCTCCCGCCTTTTGCAGTATGTCGCAGCCAGGACGGAGATACAGATGGTAAGTATTGCCCAGTATTATCTTTGCGTCTATGTCGTCGCGAAGTTCATGCTGATGAACGGCCTTCACGCTGCCCACCGTCCCTACCGGCATGAATATGGGTGTAGGTATCTCTCCATGGTCTGTGGTGATTACACCCGCTCTTGCCGCCGTACCCGGTGTTGTAGCCTCTATCCTGTATCTCATATCTCGTTTTATACTTTTCTTGATTCTTGTTTAAGACACGTAATCCCAATCAGAACAATTTGTCGGGATACATGCCTTCGTCATGAAGACGGGCAAATTCTTTCACTACCCTTTCACGGTCTTCCTGATAAGTGACCCCAAACCATTGTGAGTCGGTAGTAAGCACATCCACAGTGGCTTCGCCATGGCGGATAAGATGGTCAACCACCGAGGGAATGAAAAATTCACTCTTCTCCACATTTATATATTTGTCGAGGAAATCGCGGAACTCTCGCATGGAGTATTCGAAATAGTCGGGAGTGAAGGCCCAGAAATTCATCGAGACGATAGTCTCGGGCGAAAGCAGATGGCTCTCACCGTCGGCATCGCGGTAGCAGATGCGGTGTTCGGAGTCATAACCTATGGCCGTATGCTCCACGACAGTCTCGAGTTTTCCCTCAGGTGAGACCTTACATACTCCGCGTGATACCGTACCGTTTTCTGTCACGGTGTTTCCCACTTTGAAGCCTACCATAGAATATCGGCCTTTTGAGTTTTTCTGCTCATTGGCAAGATAATTGCCTAAAACCTCAAAGGAGTTTCGTCCGTAATAATCATCTGCGTTTATTACGGCGAAGGGCTCGTGAATGGCGTCACGGCCCATAAGCACGGCATGGTTTGTTCCCCAGGGCTTGGTACGTCCCTCGGGGCAGACATAGCCTTCTGGAAGAGAGTCAACAGACTGGAATACAACCTCAACGGGAATATGTCCCTCATATTTCGACAATATTACCTTTTTGAAAGCGTCCTCAAAATCGTGACGTATCACAAATATCACTTTGCCGAAACCGGCACGCATGGCATCATAGACCGAATAATCCATAATTGTCTCTCCGTGGGGGCCAACTCCGTCGATCTGTTTCAGGCCTCCATATCTGGATCCCATTCCGGCAGCAAGTATAAATAGTGTGGGTTTCATAGTTTAAATTTGCTAGATTACGGCTCATAGACCGCTTTTGATATGATTAAAGGATTAAATTTCAGATTATTATCAATTTTGATTTAATTTGGAAACATGATGTGGGCAAAATATCACGGAAATTGGCCGCAAACCACCTTTGCCTTCATCAACATGCAAAGTTAGCGAAAATACTCTGAATGTGCAAAAGCCCAGTGCGACCCCACTTCTTTACAACCTCATTTCTCTCCATTTCTCTCCATTTCTCACCATATTCTCAGTTAATTATGTCTAATATTGATAAAGCCTGCCAAAGCCACAAAAAATAATGCGATTTTTATTTGCAATTTTGAATATATAATTATTAACTTCGCATCGTGAAAAGAGTCAGTTCCTGACTCATTCTTCATTTAACTCACAAAGCCTTTGGAATCAAAGCCGAAGTGCACATAACCCAAAAGAAATTCAACAACTGCTATATGGTATTTAACTTCAGACTTGTATCAGACGAAGTGGCAAACTTCAGAAGAGAGATAAAAATAGACGCCGACGCTACATTTCTTGACCTCAAAAATGCAATCTGTCAGTCGGTGAACTATGACAAGAACCAGATGTGCTCATTTTTCATCTGTGACCGCAACTGGGAAAAAGAAAAAGAAATTACCATGGAGGACATGGGCGCAGATTCAGACCAGGACGTCTGGCTCATGGACGACACCATACTCAGCGACATTCTCGATGACGAAGGCCAGAAACTACTTTTTGTTTTTGACTATATGACCGACCGCGCCTTCTTCATGGAACTTAAGAACTCAATACCCGGCCAGACTCTCAAAGACCCCATCTGCACTTTGTCTCTCGGCAAAGCGCCCGAGCAGAATATGGATCTTGATGTCTTTGAAGAAAAGCGCAGCAACCTGGCATCGACTGAAGACTTCGACGAGGAACTTTACGGTTCGTCTGAATACGATCCAGAAGAACTCGACCAGGAAGGTCTCTCGGAAATGGACCTTGAAAACTGATCTGACTTTATACAAATCGACAATAAACAGTCGGCAGGCCTCATCTTTCAAGAATCCGGGCCTGCCGATTTTCATAAAGCATCATGTGGAATCTTTTGTTTGTAATGTTAGGAGGCGCTATCGGAAGCGGATGCCGATATTTGGTGAGTAAACTCATAACTGACAACACTACCAGCGTTTTTCCTTGGAGTACATTTGTGGTAAATATTGCTGGATGCCTTATTATCGGTCTGATATTTGGACTTTCAGACAAAGGTCTTCATCTTTCACCTCAGATGAAGGCACTGTTGGTCACCGGTTTCTGCGGCGGATTCACCACTTTTTCCACATTTGCTCACGAAAACTATCTGCTCTTCAACGATTCCCGTTTCTGGATTGTCACTCTTTACGCCGTGTTATCTTTTGCCGCAGGCCTTATTTTTGCACATCTTGGACACCTGCTTGCAAAAATCATGTAATCCCTCAAATAAATGAAAGTTGCTGCTAAATTTAAGATTTGCAATAGAAGGCTCACTTTGCTTCTTGTAATAATGCTTGCCTCGGGTATTCAGCTCGAAGCAACCGGAAGGAAAGGAGCATAAGGTCTATATAGTCTGTGCCGAGTTTGCTCAGAGCCTCGTCGATCTGTGCCTTGGCCTTGTCATAGGGATAGCGCGAGAACCAAAGTTTGTCTACCAGAAAAATATCCTCGCGGGTACACCACTCTGTCTGATTCCGGTTCCTACTCCTTCTTCATTCATATACATCTGGGCAGTATCAAGCAGTCTGTAACCTACACTGAGAGCGTCAGCGACGCACTTCTTTGTCTCGCAATGCGGTATCTGAAACACTCCGTAACCAAGCATCGGCATTTCAACACCGTTATTCAATTTTACTGTTTCCATATCAATGTTTAATGTATTGTTAAACTGATTCTTACATTGCTCCGGTTCCTCCGTCTGCGACAAATACAACACCCGAGAATTTCCTTGCCGGGTATGAGGCCAGGTAATTTACCATATCTGCTTTTTTCAAGTTAAGCCTTATATCTAACGACTGGCATATGCAAAATGGCATGTTACTTTTTTCGGTTTTTAAATACACTTTTTCTGTTGTCATGAAAAAATCAAAAATGACTTTCATCCCATCTGATTTTCACCATTTTTTCTAACATTGCAAACTTTTATACAAATTTAAACTATAAAATCCCAGAGTTGGGCGTAATATCCAGACCGGCGGCTTCGACA
>CAYZFL010000050.1:0-14325 GCA_964477785.1 uncultured Bacteroides sp. | reverse complement strand
AGGAAGGACAGAAGGTTTAGACCATAGGCCTAAAGACCCAAAGGGTTTGAGGCGGAGAGTGATGTTAAATGTCGACGCGGGGCGGGCGGGGCGGGCCGGGGGCGACCCAGCCCCTACCTGGCGACCGTCGGCAAGTTTTTTGAGGATTTTTTTTTCTTTTTGAAGAGGATGTAGAGTTCGCGGAACCAGAGGATGAGGGAGCCGGCGGCGACGATGATGACGAAGTCGAGGGCTCCCGAGGGGTTGAAGTTCCAGCCCGTGGTGTGGAACATGGGGGCGCAGTTGAAGAATTCGTAGGCCACTTCGGTGATGAAGAGCTGACCTATGACGATGATCGCCACGATTGTCCAGAAGCCGCTGCTCATTTTGAGCCTGAAGATAGATTTGCCGGTTTCGAAGCCTCGGGTGTCGAACATATACCAGAAATGCGTCCACACGAAAATCGAGAATAGCAGTGTGGCTTCGTAAGGCGTCATGTAGCCGGTGGTGTCTGCAGGCGCATGGAAGAGCTGAATCATCGACGTGACGTGGTGAGAGGTGAAGAGACAGTAGAAGCCGAGCGTGAGGGCGAAGAAGACGAGGCCCACGGCGAGCAGCTCTGAAATCATGGGTCGGGTGAGGATGAAGGCTTTGCGATCGCGTGGCTTGTCCTTCATCACCCGTGGCGAGGGCGGCAGGGAGGCGAGGGCCATTGCGCCGAAGGTGTCCATTATGAGGTTGACCCAGAGCATCTGCGTGACCGTGAGGGGCGATTCGGAGCCTATGAAAGAGCCCACGAGCACCAGGAAGCAGGCGGCGACGTTGACCGTGAGCTGGAAGAGGAGGAAGCGCTGGATGTTGCGGTATAGCGAGCGGCCCCACATCACGGCGCGGCCTATCGAGGAGAAGGAATTGTCGATGATGGTTATGTCGGAGGCTTCCTTGGCTACTGATGTACCGTCGCCCATAGAGAGACCCACCTGGGCAGTCTTGAGGGCCGGGGCATCGTTAGTGCCGTCGCCGGTAACAGCCACGACTTCGTTGTTGGCCTGCAGGGCCTCGACGAGGCGTTTCTTGTCAAGGGGACGTGCACGGGCTATGATCTTGAAGTCCTCTACGCGGTCCTTTAGCCGGGAATCAGTAAGCTTTGCGAATTCGGGACCTGTGATAATGTTACGGTCGGAGTCTACGGCATCGTTCCATAGACCGATCCGGCGGCCAATTTCCTTGGCCGTGCCGGGGGTATCGCCGGTTACAATCTTAACTTTAATGCCGGCGTCGGAAACTTCACGGACAGCGTCGGGCACATCGGGACGTACGGGATCGGATATAGCCACTATGCCCAGGAAGACGAGGCGGGTAGCCACGATTTTGCCGTCCTTAATGGTGGCATCGCCGGGCTCGAGCACCTGGTAGGCGAGGCCGAGCGTGCGCATGGCCTGATTCTGATAGTCGAGCAAGCGTGCGTCGATTTCCTTCCTGGTGACGCCGGAAGTGTCTTTACAGAGGCCGAAAACAATCTCGGGTGCGCCCTTGACATAGAGAATAGAGCGACCGGTGGCCGATTTCACCACAGTGGCCATATATTTGCGTTCGGTGGAGAAGGGCAGCTCCCCGGTCCATACGGCCCCTTCGCGCAGCTTGCGGTAGTCGGCGCCACGGCTTGCAAGCCACAGCAGCAGCGCGCCCTCGGTGGGATTGCCGAGCACCTGCGGCTTCTCGGCGGAGTTGTCGAGCTGGGCGGTGGAGTTAACGGCTATGCCTTCGTAAAGCACCTCGTCGGAGGGATGGCCGAAGAAGTCGGTTTTGTAGACCTGCATCTGGTTTTGAGTGAGAGTGCCGGTCTTGTCGGTGCAGATTACGGTGGTGGCACCCATGGTCTCGCAGGCGTGCATCTTGCGCACGAGATTGTTGGTCTTGAGCATGGCGCGCATGGAGTAGGCCAGCGCAAGGGTCACGGCCATGGGCAGGCCCTCCGGCACGGAAACCACAATGAGCGTGACAGCCACCATGATAGCCTTGAGGGTGTGGGCCATGAGTTTTGACCACATCAGGCTGTCGGAGCCGGGATTTATGAGGGCGAAAATACCGCAGACCATGCTTATGAAAATGGCGAAGAAAACTATGATCGTAAGAACGCACTTAGTGCTTGACCAGCCCTTGAATTTCTTGATAACGAGCCAGAAAAAGAGGGCGACGGGCACAATGATGGTCCATGCGGCCCATTCTCCCCAGCCGAGGAAGTGGATGAGCTGAGCCACTATGATGGTGCCGGCAATGATATAGCTGGTGTTTGTAATGAGGCGGCCGAGACCGTCGAGCTGTTCGTTGAGGGGTGTCTTGACGGAATCATCGATCTGAGCTTCGACGAAAACCTTGCCCATTTCCGTTGCGTCGCCCACCTTGAGCACGCGCATCACGCCGTGACCTTCCATCACCTTTGTGCCGCGCAGCACATGGTCGGAAGGGTAGGTTGCCTCGGGGTCGAAATCCTTAGGGTCGGTGGTTTTGGCGCAGAGAGGTTCGCCGGTGAGCGATGATTCGTCGATGCTGAGAGTCACGGCGTCGAGCAGCTCGCCGTCGGCGGGAATTTCGTCGCCGGTATTGATAATCACAATGTCACCCACCACAATGTCGCGGCGCGGTACGGTGGTGACAGTGCCGTTGCGTATCACCTCAACGGGCTCGTCGTCGTTGACCTGATTGAGGATTTTGAATTCACGGTTGGCCTTCTGCTCGAAGACGAAACCGAGCACCGTGGCGAGCAGTATTGCGATGAAAATGCCTATCGGCTCGAAAAAGACCTTCCAGTCGTCGTGTAGGCCGAGGTATTCATAAAAAGAAATGCCTATCGAAAGCACTCCGGCTATCATAAGGATGATAATCAGCGGGTCTGAGAATTTTTCAAGGAAAGCTTTCCACCAGGGAGTTTCTTTGGCCGGGGTAAGGACGTTTGAGCCGTTAATCCTTCGGCTTTCCGACACCCGTGCGTCGGTGAGGCCGGTATAGGTCTTAAGTTGTGACATCGTGGGAAATTGAATATGCGTATTATCGGGCCACGAAGTTACAAAATGGTTACGACAAATCCAAAAATTTATGATGCTCCACCGGGGCCGTCCGGCAGTATAAGTGCAGAATTAGTAAAAAGTTAACATTATCCCGGCGTCCCAAAGAAAGCACATCGGCAAAACGGGCATTATTTAATCCTGCGGATGGATTTCTTCGATTTTTATAAGATTGTGGAGGATGGCATAGATGGTGAGGCCGGCGGCGGAATGGATATTGAGCTTGGATGCGATGTTGCGGCGGTGAGTGGTGACGGTATGCACCGAAAGAAAAAGGCTGTCAGCGATCTGCTTGTTTGACATGCCTTTGGCCACGAGGCGTATTATGTCTTTTTCTCTTGCGGAAAGGATGTCGCCGTCATTAACCCCGTCGGAGGACGGGGTATCTTTTTGAGTCAGCCGTTCATTTTGGGACAAAATGTCTTTCTCGAGTCTTTCGGCGGCAGGGATGAAGAGCCTGTTTTCAATCTCGCAGTGCTCGACGAGCTCGCGGCCACACTGGATGATATCGGCGAGGGCGGAGGTGAGCGCCTCGTTTTCCTTTACATGATAATGATATATGAAAATATCCTTGAGCTCGGCCAGCTTTTCGGCCATGCTCTCGTGGGTGACGGAATATTCCGGGATTATATTTTTGTGACCGGCCTCTCCGGCGAGCAAACGCTCGACATAGCTGAAAATCTCGTTGTTCTCATTGTCCATGTGGGTGTGTACCTCCTGCACATAGTCGTCAAAAAAATTGAGCAGGAGGAAGGCAATGTCGTTGACGTCAGAGCAGTCGATGGCCTCGATGAGTTTTCTGCGGATTGCAGGCAGCATGTAGTCGAGGAAGTAGACATGGGCGCGGCGCAGGTAAGCCATAAGGGCTGTAAGAGATACGTCGTGAGATGAATATGGCCGATTGCAAAGCAGGTTGCAGACGGCGAGGAAAGTGGGGCAGTCCACATCGTCCTCACGGCAGGCGGCGCCGATTGTCTTGTCGCCGAAACCTAAGGAAAGCCCCGAGCGGCACAGCACGCCGAGCAGCGAGGGCTCCTCCTCCATAAGGGTTTTCAACATCTCGTTTTCAAAAAATGGATTACTGCCTGTCTTCATGTCGTTATGTCTCTTGAAAATACGCTGCAAAGTTACAGCCAATTTTAAAAATCCGCAATACTCAAAAATAGTTGCCTCATGGCGCGAATGATGTGAAATTGCACCTTTGCCTGTGGAATCAATCCCCTCTAATGAGTATTGGATGTTTAACTAAACTATTAGCCCTTTGGAGATGTTATTATTCTGAAACAAAAAAAATTACAGACATGAAAAAGATTACATCAGCGCTCATAATCGCGGCAGCCATCGCATCGATCGGCAGTCTTTCGGCCCAGAATCCTCTCACAATGGGCAGCCCCGGCATCGCCATAGCAGGTTCGGTAGAGAAATCACAGATACCAGCGGCGGTATCAGCAACCGTTGCCAAGCTATATCCAGGCATAGCGATAACCAGCTCGGTTATAGAGTTCGAGAGCCAGGAATACGAACTCAAACTGGCAAACGGCGTAGAGATGGATGTCACGGCAAACGGCAAATTGAAAGAAATCGATGCTCCGGATGGCAAAACACTCGACACCAAAGTGGTGAAGACCATTCTGCCCGAAAAGACCATAAAGCACCTTACCGAGAAGGGCTATATAGGCATGGTCGACGAAATCAAGTCGAAAGGCACCAAGGGTTATAAAGTATCCCTGATACAGAACACACCCGAAGAGCTCATCTACGACATCGACGGCACGCTCATCGCCATCGAATTCTAAAATATAAATATATTTGTTTTTAGGGAGGACGGTCTTTGGCCGCTCTCCTTTCTTATTGAATTCAGTTCTATTCGGAATCCGGTGCAGATTTGCAGAAATATTCCGAACCGGGATGGCGAGATAAAAAGATTGAGAGGGATGGGATGTGGAGTAATGTTGGTGAAGGAGAAATTGGGGAATTTTTTAGTGATTATCAGAGGAATTAAACAAATATTTAGATTTGAACCAACTTGAACCAAGGAATATTTTCGGGGCAGGGATTAATTGCTTAATTTTGGCGCATAAATATTTTTTGAACCAAAAACCAATCATCACAATGAAAACCGTAACTGCTCTATCGCTCTTTGCAAGCGTAGCCATGCTTGCCGTATCGTGTTCTAAAAGTTCCGACACTCCCGAACCTCCCACACCTCCCACCCAAGAAAAGATAGAGATAAAGATCAGCCCCACGATGGCTACATCAAGGGCAACAGATTTTGGCTTCGAGACCAACGACCGAATAGGTCTCTTCGTCGTAAACTACAACGGCTCCACTCCCGGCACGCTTAAAGCTACAGGCAACCATGTAGACAACATGCGCTTTACCTACAACGGCAGCTGGACTCCCGACAGCCCCATCTACTGGCAGGACAATACAACACATGCCGATTTCTACATTTATTATCCATACGCCGATGTGAAATCGGTAGACGCATATCCTTTCGCAGTGAAAGCCGACCAGTCGGCCGAAGCTGCATACAAGGCATCTGATCTTCTCGCCGGTAAGGCAACGAATGTGGCACCCACAGCTTCCGCTACCCAGATTCCGGCCAACCATGTGATGAGCCGCATCATGATTTATCTCGAGGCAGGCAACGGATTCACCAAAGAGAGCCTCGCCGCAGCACAGGTGTCGGTAAAAATCAACGGCGTAAAATGCAACTCGACCGTCAACCTCGCCACCGGCGCAGCCACAGCCACCGGCGATGCCGTGACCGTGACTCCCCTTAAAACCGACAACGCCTACAAGGCCCTCATAGTGCCCCAGACTGTGGCCGAAGGCAACCTCATCACAGTCAATGTCGACGGCCGCGACTTCAACCTCAAGAAAGGCTTTACCTTCACAGGCGGCAAGAGCCATAAATTTACCGTAACTCTGAGCAAGACCTCAAACGGTGTGAACGTCAATATCAATCCCTGGAACGAGGACGACATCGACAACGGCGGCACAGCCGAATAACCACTATTACTCACGAAATATAAGTAGCTTATAAGGACCGGAATATCTGATCTTTAGGGCTACTTATATAAATTAATCCCAATAACCGCCCATATGAAAACGCATATAATTATCGCCGGCATACTGGCTGCAGCGATGTTTTCGGCCTGTTCCGACGACGACTTGCAGGGTCCGAAGCCGGAGAGCGAAAACGGTAAAATCTGTCTTTCGGGAGAGATAGACCAGCAATATATATCACGAGTCAACGACAACGGGTTTGTTGACGGCGACGTGATGGGTGTTTATATCGTAGACTGGCAGGGCAATCAGCCCGGCACGCTTCTCACCTCGGGCAACCGCGGCGACAACGTGCGCCATACCTTCGACGAGGCAAACTACCGATGGAACTCAGCCTTCGACCTCTTCTGGAAAGACAATCACACCCGTATTGACGTCTACGGCTACTATCCCGCTTCTTCGCCACAGGACGTGAACAATTACAGATTTACTGTAAAAAACGACCAGAACTATGTGCCCGATGACGGAACCATGGGCTACTATGAGGCTTCCGACTTCCTTTGGGGTAAAGTCTCCGGAGTGGAACCCACCACCAGTGTGATACGTCTTCCGCTTGCCCACCGCATGGCGAATGCGCGTGTGACCCTTATCGAGGGCAACGGCTTTACGGAGGGCGAATGGACCACGCTCGAGAAGCAGGTGCTCGTTGTCAATACCGTGCAGGACGCCGTCATCGATCTTGCCACCGGTATTGTCAAACCCGAGGGCTCGGCCGGTGGTGCAATTATCCCGTCGAAGCGCGATAACGAATGGCGTGCCATAGTGGTGCCACAGACCATAGCGGGCGGCACTACAATGTTTACAATCACGCTCGGGGGCATCCCTTATAAATTCTCCAAGAGCGAGGACTTTGAGTATATGTCGGGCAAGATGAGCAACTTCGGCATCCGTGTCGATAAAAAAGAAGCTACCGGCGACTACACACTTACCCTTGTCAGCGAGAGCATCACCGCCTGGGAAAACGACCTGGTGAGCCACGATGCCTCGGCCAAGGAATATGTAGTGGTGGATGTACCCGAGCCGGGCAAACTGCAGGAATGTATCGCCGCCGCAGGCAAGGATTATAAGAATCTCAGGAACCTGAAGATAACCGGCCGGATCAATGCGCTTGACTTTTACTTCATGCGCGACCAGATGACAAACCTGCAGGCCATCAACCTTAAGGAAGTGAGGATTAAAGGGAGCAATGAAACAGGGAAAAAAGATGACCAAATACCATCTCAAGCCTTTAAAAATAAGAAATCATTGATATCTATGATTCTTCCCGATAATATCAAATCCATCGGTTATAGAGCATTCGATCAATGCCAAAATCTTACGGGTTCTCTGATGATACCGGAAGGAGTGGTTGAAATACAGTCAGAAGCTTTCAATGGTTGCAGGGGCTTAACCGGAATACTTTCATTGCCATCGACCTTGAAATATATTGGAATATATGAAAGAGATGATGGGAAATTTAGTAATGGATCGAGCGCATTCAGCGGATGTAATTTCAATTGTGAACTGAATATCCCGAATAATGTAGAAATAATTGCGGCCTCCTCTTTCAGTGGTTGTCCATTCTATGGAAGTCTGCGATTGCCTGAAAATTTAAAACGACTTGGATCGGGAGCATTCAGCGAATGCCACTTTTCAGGTTCACTTGTAATACCACAAGGAGTGACTGAAATACCCTCCTACGCATTCGCAAGATGTAACTTTGACGGTATTTTACAACTTCATGACGGCATAAATATTATAGGGGAAAGTGCATTTGAAGACTGTGAATTTAAGGGGCAATTAGTGCTTCCCAAGAATCTCAAAGTGTTGGATAAAAATGTTTTCAGATATTGTGATTTTTCGGGTGAACTGATTTTGCCCAAGGATCTGAAAATAATAGGCGAGGGCGCTTTCTTTGTTAATTCTCGGCTCTCAGGTAAACTTGAAATACCTGAAGGCGTCAGCTCTATTGGAAATGGGGCATTCAGCGGTTGCAGAGGTCTCGAAGAGCTTGTTTTGCCCGAAAGTCTGGAAAGCATCGGATATGTAGCTTTCAGTCAATGTTCAGGCCTTTCTTCAATTATATGCAAAAGCGAGCTACCACCATACCTTCAGGAAAGAGTTTTTGATGAGGTGCCAAAAGACAATTTTGTGCTCGAAGTACCTGAAGCATCGGTGATGAATTATTCCACCACGGCCGGCTGGCGCGAATTCAAGCGCATCGCCGCCCATCATGAATTAGTTTGCCGCCCGTCTGTGGCCTGCGCGTTGAGCAATCAGCACAGGGAAACGCTCATAATCGATGCCGAGGGCGACTGGGAAGTGGAGTCGATGCCTTCATGGTGTAGCTTATCCAAAACTTCAGGCAGCAGGAAAGACGAAACCGAGATTACGATAAACGCCACATCCGCAAGCGATTCGCGAGAAGGCGAGGTGGTATTCAAGCTCAAAGGCAAAGACTATACACACAGCTGCCATGTGACGCAATACGGCTATCCGTATGGCGAAGACGAGGTGCTTACCCTGCAGAAAGCCACCCGAGGAAACAACGGCGGCATCAACATAGTGATACTCGGCGACGGATATAATGCAAAGGATATCGCCGACGGCACTTACTTGGCCGACATGAAGCAGCAGATCGAGTATTTCTTCGGCATAGAGCCGTATACCACTTACCGCGACTACTTCAACGTCTATACCGTGTTTCCCCTGTCACAGGAATCGGGCGTGGGGACGGTCAACACAATCCGCTACAACAAGTTTGAGACCACATTCACTCAGGGCGTTGGCCTGAAGTGCGACTACGACCTGGTATTCAGGTACGCCAAGATGGCGCCCACGGTCGACAACAGCAATATAGACCAGACGCTAATAATCATGGTGCCAAACAGCACCGACTACGGCGGTGTGACCCAGATGTGGGAAAGCGGCGCGGCCATAGCCTTCTGCCCCAAGACCACCTACTCTTACCCTCTCGACTCGCGAGGCCTGATACAGCATGAGGCCGGCGGTCACGGATTCGGCAAACTTGCCGACGAGTATATCTACCACAATGCCTTTATCGATGACTGTAGTTGTAGCGATGAACATGTGTCTGAATTCAAGGCGGCCAAACGTCTCGGCTGGTACGACAATCTCGAGCTTACCGCCCGCAGGCACGAGGTGGGCTGGAGCCACCTGCTGTATCACCCGAAATACATGAATATCGTGGACATCTACGAGGGCGGATTCTTCCACAGCCGCGGCGTGTTCCGTTCCGAGCAGAACAGCTGTATGAACAACAACATACCCTATTACAGCACCATCAGCCGTGAGAGCATAGTAAGGCGTATCAAAAAATATGCCGGAGAGCAGTTCAGCTTCGACGACTTCGTTGCAAACGACAAACTTACCGCGCAGACCGTGGCCTCGAGAGGTACGGATATGTCGGGCAGGAGCATCCGCTCATATTCATGTCCTCCCGTAATCCACAAAGGCAGCCCTATGAAATCGTCACAGCGCAGCGCAATGAAAACAAAAAAATAATCATTAATGTAAGTAGCAATGAAACACAATATATTATCAATACTCAGCGTTTTAGTTATGACCGTCGGCATGGCCTCCTGTGCCGACGAGTCATCGGAACCTGACAACACCGAGGGGGGCAAAACCGTGATGAATTTCACGTTCAGCCATCCGTCGCAGTCGCGTGCCACCGAAACCTCCTTTGAAAACGGAGACGTGGTGGGGCTCTATGTGGCGGAATCCGGGCTGCCGCTCGAGATTGCGGGAAACACAGTCAACAATGAAGCGATGACATACACGGGACGGGCGTGGGAAAGCCCGCGCAAGCTCTACTGGAATGCCGGAAACTACAACGCTTACGCCTACTATCCGCGTCAAAGCGAGATAAGCTCTATCTCTGACCTGCCGTTCGAGGTGAGCACAGACCAGAGCGTTGCGACACCGGGAAAGAAGAGCAATTACGAGGCATCAGACTTCCTCTTCGCCTCCGCAAAAGGCATCTCGGCCTCCAACGAGCCGGTAAACCTTCAGTTCCGCCATATATTGAGCAAGATATCGATCAACCTCATCAAAGGCGAGGACTATGAGGGCGACCTGCCGGAAACGGCTACGGTGATGATCCACAACACGGTGACCTCGGCCACAATAGACCTTTCGGCGGGAGTGGCGACCAAGGCATTGCGCGGCGAACGTAAGACCGTCACCGCACGGCAGGACAGCCGCGAAACTTACTCGGCGATTCTGGTGCCACAGCGTATGGAAAACCGCGTGCCGCTGATCGAGGTGGTGATGAACGGCGTTTCTTACCTCTACGAGGGTAAATTCCTGTTCAAGCCGGGCATCCATCACATCGTAAATCTCGTTGTCGACAAGAACCCCGATCAGGTGAAGATTGAAATCGGAGGCGAGATAAACGACTGGAACTGAAGATTGTAATAATTAATGTCTCTAAAAAGAATACATCTTAATCTAATATTATTGACCATTTGCATATTGATGGGATTGTGGGCGGCCTTCCTGATAAGGCGCCCGCAGCCCGATATGCTTTCTGACAAAAAAACGACCGATTCCGGGACCGCGATGGCCGCGGGAGGTGAAAACACACAAATAGAAACAGAAAAGCAACAACGGACGGAGACCGATGCCGCATCGGCCTCCGTTGCCGTTACTTCAGAGAAGGAGCTGCCGTCACGTGAGGTAAAGGTGACAGACTTCCGCGAGGCCGACCCTCATAAGATGACGGCCTCCCATCCCTTCAGGCTCGAGGCGGCAAAGGTACTGAGCGGGAAACTCGAGGAGACCGACTCGGTAAGCCGCCGCAAGATACTGAGCTACTGCGAGCATCTGCGCACGTCATACACTACACGCGACATCGACTTCATCCGCCAGGTATTCAGCGACAACGCGCTCATCATCGTGGGGCATGTGGTAAAGACAGGCGAGAAATCGGGCGTGAGCGGCAACAGCAAGGTGGTTTACAGCATTCGCTCAAAGCGGGAATATCTTGAGAAACTGTCGCGTATCTTCGGCTCAGGCAAAGCCATAGACGTGAAATTCTCGGAGTTCAGGATACTGCGGCATCCCACCATGAAGGGAATCTACGGCGTGACGCTGAGGCAGAAATACAGATGCGGCGGTTATAGCGACGACGGATATCTTTTCCTCTTATGGGATTTCAGAAACATGTCGATGCCGCTCATACATGTGCGCACCTGGCAGCCGACCCTCAACGCAAATCCCGATGAAGACGATATAATAGGCATAGGAGACTTCAACCTCGAATAGAAAAAGTGAGATGAAAACGACACGACCGGCATACATGATACTGGCAGCGCTGATAGCCATAATCGCAGGCACGACACCCGCGGTGGCTCAGCGTTTCAAGGTGGCATCGTTTAAGGAATTGCCAAACGATGTCTCGGCGTTTATCAACCCGGTGCGCGACCTCAACGACGAGGACTGCGGCCTGGTCAAGGTCATAGCCTCCGAAGACTTCGCCTTCTCCACGCCTCTCGGCATTGTGAAGCGCGAGGACAAGGTGGGCGAGATATGGCTCTATATGCCGAAAGGCTCAAAGAAAATCACCCTTAAACATCCCAAATGGGGCGTGATGCGGGACTATGTGTTCCCGCGCCGCATAGAGAGCCACAAGACCTACGAGCTGCGAATCGAAGAGCCGGTTGCTCTCCCTTCAACGGATGTGAGAACTGTTGTGACCACCGTGAGGGACACGCTTGTGCTTACCCGCGTCGACACGCTCATAGTTGAGCCGGAGAAGGAACGTATACCTTTTGTTGCCGGCGCCCTGCTGACGGCCTCCTACGGCGGCAAGGCCAATTGTGCTTCCGGAGGCGTGATGATCTTCGCGATGAAACGTCACGGAGGCTTCGTGCATATTTCAGACGACTTCGGCAAAACCGGCAGCACAAAGGGCGAGTGTGACAAAGAAGGCTATATTTACACAGGCGGCAATGTGGGTGCCGACAAGCCTTTCTACTCGGGCAAAACCCGCAAGAACACATTCATGGTCAACGCCGGCGTCATACACCGCATATCGGACCATTTGGCAGTGTTCGAGGGCCTCGGCTACGGCAAGACCGCCGTGGACTGGGAGCTTGCGTCTTCGGAAGGCGGCGGATATGTCAGGAACAGATATCTAAGCGCCAAGGGCATCTCGTTTGAAGTGGGAGCCATTTACCGTTACCGCAGGATTGCCGTCACGGCTTCTGTGTCGAGCATCAAAGGCAGGGACTGGTACGGATCCCTGGGTATAGGCATAACATTAGGTAAATAAATCATGACAAAGAATCAATCATATATCATACTTCTCACACTGGCGGCGCTAACGCTGCTGATGCTGACGGCATGTTCGGAGGACAAGCCCGACAATTTCGAGCCTGAACTGGAGATGCTTCCTGCATCGGATATAACTCGCACGCAGGCCGTGGTTTCGGCCCGTATACATAAGCACGGTAGTGCGGATCTGACGCATCTCGTTTTCCGTTATGGCGAAGATCCGAGTCTCGGAAATACCGCGACCGTTGCCGACGTGAATGCCGAAAGCGTGTCTGTGCTACTTACCGGTCTGAAACCCGGCACGACATACTCATGCTGTCTCGAAGGCGGTACGGCTACGGCAACTCTGAGGTCTGAAACCATCAGATTCACCACCATACCCAACGACCGGCCCAAAGTTTCACAACCGGTGGCCTTGTCGACGGGACCGACGGGAATTATTATCGAATTTGAGATTACCGATGACGGAGGCGAGCCGCTCACAGCAGCCGGGTGTGACCTGGCAAATGGCCCGACCGGCGAGATTAAACGCATGAACATCGCCCCTGAGGCCCTTGCAAAGTGTCGGCATCGTCTTGTGATAGCCGGTCTCACGCCCCTCACCGCCTATACAATAACCCCCTTTGCCGCCAATACGGCGGGCGAGTCAAAGGGAGAACCGCTGGAATATACCACCCGCAACGGCATCGTGCTGCATGAGCCGGGCGTGTTAGCCTCTCTGTTTGAAGGAAATTCGAAAGCGGATATTGAAAGACTTGTGATTTCAGGCGAGATGAACGGCGACGATTTCCGCTTTGTCCGGCTCCTGCTCGGCGCTCCGGCCATGCAGGGCGACCCTGAGATCGAGAGCAAGGTAAGCGAGATTGACCTCACAGACGTGAATATCGTGGAAGGCGGCGGATCATACGACGGCGGCCGTTTCACTGAAGCCGACAAAATCACCACCGGACTATTCGCAGACTGTACGCGCCTAAGGATAGCCCTTCTACCGGCTTCGGCCAACGTGCTGGCCCGTGATGCCGTGGCCGGCTGTACCTCGCTCGAGTCGCTGACCATACCCGCCGGCATCGCGTCACTTATGCCGTCAGAAGGCTGTACGTCGCTGAGAGCCATAGATGTATCGCCAGGCAACAGCAATTACGCATCGGTCGACGGCGTGCTCTTCAACCGCGACTGCACGGCTATACTGTGGTTCCCGCTGGGCAAGACAGGCACCTTCACAATCCCCTCCACCGTAACGGAGATAGGCGAGAATGCCTTCTGGGGCACCCGCATCACGGGGCTTGTGATACCACAGTCGGTCACCACCATAAGGCGCGGTGCCTTCGCCGGTTCGGCCCTTACGGAAATCACGCTGCCCGACAATCTCACAAACGTGTCGGAAAGCATGTTCCAGGGCTGCACGCCGCTAACGACAGTGCGCCTCGGCAAAGGCACGAAATACATAGGCAACTATGCCTTCGACGGCACATCGCTTAAAAACCTGTATGTAGGTGCGACCACGCCTCCTTTCGTAGCTACGGAGGCGTTCTACAGCCGCAGCTCCGACCTGGCCAAAACCTGTGTGCTGCATGTGCCCGCCGCTTCGAAGAAAATATATCGTAACCATTCGAAATGGGGCCGCTTTGAAACTATCGAAGATTTTTGAAATCATGACAAAGGGAAACAAAGACCACATAGAAAACCTCAGCGACGACGAAGACTCGGCATATCTCGGCGCGGATGACGGCTCCGCTAAGCTCGATTTAGGTGAACTCTTCTCAAGTGAGTTTACCAATATCTCGCTTTTTTACAGCTCGCCGCACGGACCGGTGGAGCTTTATACCTCCAACCGCTACGGCAAGCGCTATCTGCTCAAGGCACTGAAGAAGCGTTACCGCGATGACCCCATCTACACCATGAGCCTCGCCAAGGAATTCGAGATAGGCAT
>CAYZFL010000049.1:0-14567 GCA_964477785.1 uncultured Bacteroides sp. | reverse complement strand
AGCAATGATAATTGTGTCTGTCGGATTCCCTGTCAGAGAACCGGAAGTTTTATATCATTTCCAATTAAGCCGGTTCCCGCAAAGAATGTTGTCTGCAAAATTCACAATGAAATATTTAATCATTTCTTTCCTTAAAATTACACGTGAGACATGAAAATTATTATGATTAAAATAAAGATGAAAGCTTTATATTATCGGTGGCAATTTTTCATGACTTATTAAAATTAAGCGATATAGACAACCGTTAACACTAGGAGCGGAATATTTTTGTATCCACAGCCAGTATTTTAGACCCGGAGGACCTTAGTGACAAAATAAAGTTGTAACTTTGTGGAGCCGAAACGGAAACCGGTACCCGACCAAGGGCGGTGCAAAACTCAGAAACGGCATACAGAGGCTATGAACTCTAAAGTGATAAGGATACTGCATTCGCGCGCATCAATGGTCATGGGTATAATGCTTATGGCCCTGTGTTGTGTCACGGTGTATTTCTCCGACGCATCGGTGGTATCGCCCGGCGACCGCGGCGTGGCCTTTCCCTCGGCCAACGAGTGGATCGACAGCCGCCTTTGGCAGTGCATCTCGGCGTTAGCGCTCAATGTGGCCATAATCGTGATGATGTCGATGCTCAACAAGTGGTTTAACCTGCTGAGGAGCATGACCTATATATTCGCGCTGTTTTTCGCCATACTTCAGGCGGGGACGCCGACACTGACGGCCTCGTTGTCGACGGGTCCGGTGATGTGCGTGGTTGTGATGGCCTGCATGATGCTGACACTCAGCTGCTATTCGAGGCCCGAGGCATCGCGGCGCGTGTTTCTTGTGTTTTTCCTGCTCTCGGGAGCGCTCACTACCCAGTACTCCTATATATTTTATCTGCCGGTGTTCCTGATAGGCTGCGGGCAGATGAGGATATTCTCGTGGAGGACACACATGGCGGCCTTCCTGGGCCTCGTCACCCCCTGGTGGATACTGATGGGCTTCGGCATAATCAGATTCCACGATCTTCACCTGCCTTCATTCACCTCGATATTCTCGGGCGCCGACTTCAGCACGCTGCTCAGCTTCCTCATAGTGGTGGGTCTCACGGTGCTACTGTCGGTAATATCCTATCTTGCCAACTTCATGAAGGCTCTGGCCTACAACGCCCAGGCCCGCGCCCGCAACGGGCTGCTGCTGGTGGTGTTTCTCTTCACCCTCATAGCCATGGCGGCGGATTATATCGATATGTCGGCTTACGTGACGCTGCTCAACTTCTGCGCCGCGATGCTTCTGAGCCAGTTCTTCGTGAGATACCGCGGCGACCGCTCGTGGATATGGATACTCGTGCTGGCTACGATTTATATCGTGGCCGGTCTGATAAACCTTCACGGATAAGTTTTCAAAACCTCATAAAGCTCTCATTCTACAGTTTAAGACTCAAATGGAAACAAGCTCAAAACCGCTCACAGTGATGATAGAAAAGCATGTGCCCTTTCTGGCAGGCGTGCTCGAGCCATACGCCAACGTGCTTTATCCGGACACTGACGAAATCACGCCGGAACTGCTCAAAAATGTCAACGCCATGATCGTGAGGTCGCGCACCAAATGCAACGAGGCGCTGCTTGCCAACTCGAAGTGCAGCCTCATAGTAACGGCCACGGCAGGCACCGACCATATCGACAAGGAATGGTGCGGACGTCGCGGCATAGGCGTGGTAAACTGCCCGGGGAGCAACGCACCCGCAGTGGCGCAGTATGTGCTGTCGACGGTGGTAAGGCTCGCCAACCGCCCGCTCGAGCAGTATACTATAGGTATCGTGGGCGTGGGCAACATCGGCAGCATAGTTGAGCGATGGTGCCGGGCTTTGGGCATGAACGTGCTTGTATGCGACCCGCCCCGTCAGAGAGCCGAAGAAGACGAAAACAAGACCGCAGGCGATTCCCGATGGAACAGCCTTGAAGAAATAGCCAAAATGGCCGACATCATCACATTCCATACGCCCCTCAACCCGGAGGGACATCCCGACCGCACATGGCATCTCGCCGACGCCGAATTCTTTGCCTCATGCCGTCACCGACCCGTGATAATCAACGCCTCACGCGGAGCAGTAGTGGACAATCAGGCGCTCAAACAGGCGCTCAAAGAAGGGCTTGTGAGCATCGCGGCCCTCGACGTGTGGGAAGGCGAACCCAAGATCGACCGCGAATTGCTGGATATGGTCGCCATAGCCACCACACATATCGCGGGCTATAGCCACGAGGGTAAGGTAAGGGCCAGCCAGATGGCTCTCGACGCCGTGACTAACTTCTTCTATCTGCCGAGACTGAATCTTCAGACAGCCTCGGCCAAAGCTTGCGCCAGAACGGTATCGGCCATGGGGGTAATGCGATCATACGACCCGATGCCCATGACCGCAGAGCTTAAGGCACATCCCGAAGACTTCGAGAAAATACGCAATACCTACCCCTTCCGCAACGAGGCGCCCGAAGGCGAACCCGCCAGATGAAGGCCGCAGGAAATAGTTCCGTTAAGGTCCCATGACCCCTCGGGAGATATTTTTAGCTTACGGAGAAAAAAAATCTTTCATGACTTTCATATTTTTCTCCAAGTGAGTAATTTTGCAAAGCAAAGATAAACACCACCAAAGCTTAGATGGACTACACATTTTTAGACTTTTTATGCCTTCTTGGCGCTGTAGGGCTCTTCCTATACGGCATGAAAGTAATGAGCGAGGGATTGCAGAAAGCGGCCGGCGACAGGCTGCGCAATATCCTCTCGATAATGACCCGCAACAGATTTTCGGGCACCCTCACCGGATTTGCAGTAACCGCCCTGATTCAGAGTAGCTCGGCCTCCACGGTGATGGTGGTGAGCTTTGTCAACGCCGGTCTGATGACGCTGTCGCAGGCCATGGCCGTAATCATGGGTGCCAACGTGGGTACCACCTTCACGGCCTGGGTCATAGCCCTCTTCGGTTTCAAGGTGAATATCTCGGCCTTCGTGCTGCCCCTCATCGCCATAGCCACGATACTTCTTTTCACCAAGAAAAGCAAGACAAAGAGTCTGGGAGAATTCCTCATGGGATTCTCTTTCCTGTTTATGGGCCTGGACATGATCTCGAGTTATGTGCCCGACCTCCAGAACAATCCGGAGATGTTTGCCGTGCTCAAAAATTATGCCTCTATGGGCTTCGGGTCGGTATGCATCTTCGCGCTTGTGGGTCTGGTGCTGACGATGATTATACAGTCGTCGGCGGCCACCTTTGCCATCACGCTTATAATGTGTTCCAAGGGATGGATTGACTTCGACCTTGCGTGCGCCCTTGTGTTAGGCTCCAACATAGGCACGACCATCACCCCCATCCTTGCGTCGATGAGCGGAAACGTGGCGGCGAAACGCACGGCCATGGGTCACCTGCTCTTCAACCTGCTAGGTACGGTATGGTGCCTCGCGCTTTTCATTCCTTTCGCCGATTTCAACACATGGCTCACCGAGGCACTCGGGTTCGGCGACCCCACGGCTCTGTCGGGCTTTGTATCTAATCTCGAAGCCACGTCACCGGAGGTATACAACAATCTCTTCAACAACTCGTTGCCGGCCGGCGACGTACTCTATGAAAGAGTAACCGCCGCCCAGCACAGCATCGCCTCGATGCAGATGAGCGTATCGTTTGGCCTCTCGATATTCCACACCACCTTCAACCTCATCAACCTGTCGATAATGATATGGCTCACATCGCTTTATGTGAAGATTGTCAAGAAGATGGTGCCCGCCAAACACCGCGAGGACGAGGAATTCAAC
The DNA here is from genome assembly GCA_964477785.1 of uncultured Bacteroides sp. Taxonomy (GTDB): domain Bacteria; phylum Bacteroidota; class Bacteroidia; order Bacteroidales; family Muribaculaceae; genus CAG-873. Next base: position 10,784 of record CAYZFL010000049.1, on the reverse strand, counting down.
CTCAAGTTCATCACCGGCGGTCTGCTCGCCGCATCGGAGCTCAATATAGCACAGGCAGAGAAGGAGATGGGAGTCTATGCGGCGCGTGTGGGCAAGATGTTAGATATGGCACAGGAGCTGGTTCACACCAAGGAAAAGAGCGAGGACTACAACAAGCTGTATTCGCGGCTCGACAAATATGAGGACATATCAGACCGCATGGAGCTCGAGATAGCCCAGTACCTCAACCGATGCGCCGAAGGCAGGCTCTCAAACGAGTCGAAACTGCGTATCGCCGCCATGCTGCGTATAATAGGCGAGATAGAGTCGATAGCCGACTCATGTCTGGGCGTGGGCAAGATACTCAACCGCAAGATACAGAGCGATGTACAGTTTAACGAGGAGATATACAAAAACATCGACACCTTCTTCAGCTATGTGCGCGAGGCCATGACCATGCTCGAGCATCAGCTCAACGACATGGAGAGCATATCTGAGCGCGACCTCATCGACTCATACAACAAGGAACGAGAAATCAACAACCTGCGCAATATACTGCGTTCGGCAAACGTCGACAACATCAACTCGCACCACTATGAATACCAGGCCGGTATCTATTATATGGATATAATCTCCGACCTTGAAAAGACCGGCGACTACATAATTAATGTGGTGGATACGCTCAAGACCCTCCCCCAGCGCCAGGCAGCCGAAAGAATCAAAGTTGTGAAGCAGGCGTGAGAAAATTAAGAATCTATAATTCACGATTGAATTCACTGCATGATTTCTGCTAATTATGTGTGCGCCGACAAGGGCTCTTTAGAAATTATGGAGACAATTTTGATACAATTTGGTTACTGATACACGATTATTTAAGAATTTTTGCTTTCTTTGCAAAGAAGGCTGAAAAAGCGTAAAAATCTTAATAATCCGATGGCTTATAGTTCACAACTGGGAAAACTGCTGATAGTCGACGATGACCACAATATCGCCGACTTACTCAGTATAAACCTGGGCAGCGAAGGCTACGGCATAACTCTGGAGAACAAGGCATCAAAGGCCGCGGAGTATGACCTGCGTGACTATAGGCTGGTGTTGGCCGACTGTATGAATCAGGCCTTCACCGGCTTCGACCTACTCGACCATATCAAGTCCATGCCGTTGCTGGGACATGTGGGCGTGATAATATGCTCGTCGTCAGACCGCGAGAACGATATAATAAGGGCGCTCGACTCGGGTGCCGACGACTACATTGTGAAGCCATTCTCGCTGCGCGAACTGGTGGCAAGGATAAGGTCGGTGCTTCGCCGTCACCCCATCCGTGAGGATTCAGAGCGCGACCAGGGCGCATTACTCAGATTCGACGATATATGCGTGGATCTGCGCTCGGGCAAAGTGACCACCGACGGGATGCTCATCACCCTGTCCAAGATCGAATACGCCATACTCACGCTGCTGATGAAGAACGTTGACAATTTCGTGCCGCGCATAGAGATACTCCGCACAGTATGGGGCGACAACGAGAGCGCCAACGAGCGCATAGTCGATACCAATATCTCACGTCTGCGCAAGAAATTAGGCGAAACGGGTCAGAAAATCGTCAACCGCTCGGGCCTCGGCTACATGCTCACCGACAAGGCATTATAATTCCGGGAAACCGCGTTTTCCTACGGGATTAAAAATATATTTCAACATTTATGAGAGAGAAACAGGCGGCTCAGATTTGAACCGTCTGTTTTATTCCAGCCATTTAGCGACGGATAGATAAAAAGCAGGCGCGCCATTTGGGGCACGCCTGTCTTTATTATTATATGTTTCAGGCTCAGAATACGAGCACCGAGCGGGCATAAGTCACAGAAGTTTTTCTGTTGGCCGTACAGAAAAATGTAAGCACGCCGGCATCACCGTTTGAAATATTAAGGTAATAGGCATATAGGGGCTGAGATGCAGATGCGGTCCAGAAATAACGGTTTGTGGGAATGACGGTTTTCAACGTCTCGGGCACCTTTTCGGTCCACTTGTTGAAGTTGTCGGTAAGTCTGCCCTGGTTTTTCCATCCGAACACATCCACTTCACCGTACATGCCGTCGGAGGTGAGGTTTACGCCGCAGAGATTTCGCACGACGTCAAACCACTGACCGATAGCCGGGAGATACCATCCGGTGGTAGCCTCACGGAGGCTTGCGATATTGGGCATGTCATCGCCAAAAGCCTCGGCATATTTAAATGCCTCGTATTTGTCGTTTGCAAATTCATCGGGACGTTTTGCTTTGAGCTTCATGAGATAGTCAAGGCCGCTGAAGTCGGCGTCGGCAAGAGTAAACGACTCGGCGAGGGTTTTGCCTATGATATCGGGGAACCCGATCTCCTTTTCATCGAGCTGCCCGGCGCTCCAGGAATAGACGTTATAAGGTCTGTATACATCTTGGGTCGCTATAACGGAGCCGTGAACAATGCCGTTGAGACGTGCCTTCTCTGTCTCGCCGATGCGTGAAGGATCGATGTTGTAGACCACCCCGACGATATAGGCGTTGTTGATTTCCTCCTGCGAGGCGTCTTTGGAAAGCAGACTGCCATCGGAGAGAAAGAAGTCGCCAACCTGAAGCTTGTGGCTTATAATCTGATTTTCCGAGGGATCAATGTTGAACCTGCTTATCTTGCCTGCCTTGGGATGGGCCGTGGCACTCCACTGACGCATCTCGCGGCCGTTGTTATACTCGCCCGAAACCTCTACGGACTCACCGTCGGCGGGATTTATGAGCCAAAGATATCCGAGATTCTCGTCGTAGCGGGGAATCATGTCGGTGAAACTTACGTCCGAGGGCTGTCCTAGGATATAGTCGGGGATTTTGGGTTCGTTGGTAAACTCATACTTCCTGGAGGGAAGTTTCACGCTTACCAGGGCCATGGCGTGCGTCATTCCGAAAGAAAGCTCCTCGCCGTTAATGCCGCCCTCGGCATACATGAGGTCGGAAGCCGAGTAATCTTCGGGGAAGCTCTGGTCGTCGGATACCTTCCAGTCTTTTACAGCCTGGGCGAAGAAGCCGTCGGCATCGGTTGCCGTGGGGTTGAGCTTTGACACATCGACCTTGTCGCCGGGATAGCATGCGAAATACTTTGCACCGGGAAGATTTGAAATCACGCTGTTTGTCTGGCTTATCCAGCTCACTTCGCCCGATTCGCTGACGGTTGCCTTGTAGAGGCTGTTATAATTGATTTTGCCGTTAAAGAGCTGATAAACGGCAACGACATCGCCTTCGGTAAAGGTTGTCACAAGGCCGTCGTCAGAAGTTCTTGAACCGGAGTTGAAGCCTTTGTCGGAGACGCTCACTCGCAGCCCGGCGTCGGCATCGGGAGCAGGCTCTTCGATGCCTGAGCACGACCACATGGCAGCGGCCGCCAATAATATATATATAGTCTTTTTCATTTCTTCTTTATTTTTAAGGGATTATCAGAATGCGAGCACGGGTCGGCAATATACCCATGTATCTTTGTTTATGGCCGTGCAGGTCACGAATTTGCCGGCCATAAGACCTATATAATACGTAAGCTTGTCATTACATATCGACGAGGTCCAGAGGCTTTCTTGAAGGGCAAATTCCGTTTTCATCCATACAGGGATGGTCGAAAAGGCGTAATTGAGACGGTCGGCGTAATTCACATTCTTATATTTATCCATCATTTCGAGGGTGAAGTCGAGCTGCCAGTCAAAATGGAGACCGTCGTTTTCATAAACCATATTACTGGTAAAATAGAAATCGCACTTGTCGGAGAAATCGAGACCGGTGAGGTTGCGGAGGAAATCAAACCACTGTGCCGCAGCAGGCACATACCAGCCGGTAGATGTTTGAGGCGCTTCCAATGTCCCGATGGCAAGGAGGAGGGGATACTGGCCTTCCATTACGGCTGCGGAACGCTTGTCACGGATTGCCTGACAGTTGGCCAGACCGCTCACCTGTGCGTTGAGCAGAGTATAGAGGGGGATTTCGTCGGTGCCTTTGGTGAAGGGTATACCAATCTCACGTTCGTCATGACAGTTCGGATCCCACTTGTAAGTGTCGATAATCTGTGTGCCCATCACGAGACCATGAGGCTCTTTGATGCCTTTCTTTCTGAGAGCGGCCTTTTCGGCGTCGCCCATGCGGCTGAGGTCGGTAGAGAAAACGATACCTATTACTTTACGCTCCTTGTTGGTCTTGGGATTGACAAACACGGGCTTGGGTTTGGGAGATGCCCATTTGATGCTGCCGAAGTCCTCCTCGGAGTAAGAGATGAAACCGCCGTCGCTCCACGATCCGTCGTCATAATAATAGTCACCGACTTTCACGGGACCGTAGTCCTCGGTGGGAACGGAGCTGTCGACGTCGGTGCTCTCGCCGTCGGTCCAGAGTCCGACGCTCACCAGCTTGGCATAGAGGTAGCCATTACTGATATCTACAGTCACTTCATAGGTATACTGCTTGCCGGATTCGAGAGTCAGAGGATTATCGACTTTGCAGGAAAGCTCCTCACCATTATGATTTAAGGTAAGGATGTCTTCGCCTTCGAGAGTCTGGGGAATAAGCAGTACCTGAAGGGTGTTGTCCTTTACAAAAGGTGTAATCGCCGACTTATTTCCAAGAGAAGTCCACTTTACATATTTGTTGCCTTCCGAGGGAATTTCAAAATGGCCGGTAATACAGTTATTTGCACCGCCTACCTTAGCGGTCGAAAGGTCGAGATTGTAATCAGCTACCTGCTGCTGTTTGAACACATATTCGACCTTTGCAAGCTGATGATAAAATTCAAGAGCCGCCGGGCTGCCGTATTTCGAGCGGGTCTGTGCAAACATTAAGTCGCGTGCATAAAGATCTTTGCTCTGGTCTTTATCAATATACCAGTTCTCTTCCGAGCCCATCAGATTAAGGTAACTGTCCTGTGTCGTTCCTTTGGGTATCACATAGGCGCGGGAGATTCTCTCCTCGTCTTTTCTTGACCAGTAAGCGGGAGAGGTAGTTGTGAGTTTGCCGTTGCTGAACTTATAGGTAGCCCAGTCGCCACGGGGTGGGAGTGCCCTTGAGGAGTTTGCTACCCAACTTTCGACATAAATGTCTTCTGTGCCGTCAAATTGATTGTCGGCGGTAACTCGCCCGTAGCCTCCGAGAGTGGCCGTATATTCCACCGGATAGGTGTTTTTGGGGAGATCGTTTACATCTACCGGCGTGTCCTTATCGTCACCGCACGAAACCGCGAGGGGCAGCGCGAGCGCAAGAGCCAGACCGGAGAATAGTTTGTGATTAAAAATTCTCATTTTAAAATGTTTGATTGATTGATTTCTTTCTATTTGATTGATATGAATTAAATTATTTCCGTGATAAAATTTTGGTCCCTCAAATTTAGGCATTTAACCTTTTAATTTTGAATTACTTGGATTAATAATATTTTGTCGGGTCGAGGATTTAACACTGAAACAGGCGTTAAATCATAAATATCACCATCTTGTAAACTTACAGATAGAAAACGTTCTTCGAGCGATTTTATTCTATCTGAGACCTCTTCTTTATCCTATCATCATAAACTATAAACGAATCTTTGCAGGACAACGTTCCGTAACGGTATATAATTTATCAGGAGTGTTTCATGCGCCGACGAGCCCCACGATGTCATCACTTCCGGGGATTGCCTGGCACTTGTCTATAGCGGCTATATCAGGATTTAAAATGGCAGGCAAAATGATTTGTAAAATTTGTATAATTTGAGTCTATTGATTACCTTTGCAGCGCAAATCAGTCGGGTTTGTCCGGCTGAGGGAAGTTACATTACCTTGGCAATACGCCGGTGTGTTCCGGTGTAAGTAATGGGACGGCTCTCTTCCCTTAAACAAATATTTTCTGCGTCCCGTCTTGCAGAATTTTTCATAAGTGATATCTTCTGATGTCACATTATGTAGATTCTCAATAAAACGGATGCATTTCAGACTTTATCAGAAAATCATTATTCCGCCCCTCCGGCTACGTCGGGAGGCGGTTTTGTTGTATATATTTGTTCTATCTTAAACCAATCAAAATGAAAAAATCAGTTATTATTACGAGCTCACTGATGTTGCTCGCCACGGCATGCGGTCCCTCGACATCGGAGCTAAAAGAGAAAGCCCTTGCAGGCGACAATGCGGCTCTTATCGCATGGGGTAATTCCGACGATCCCGAAGGTATGTTTACTCTTGCTCAGGAATACCTCAATGGCGAGCGTGTCACTTTCAACTCCGACAGTGCCATTATTCTTTTCCAGTCCGCTGCAAATAAAGATTACACCCCAGCCATCAATCAGCTGGCCGATTTTTATTTCAACGGACAGTGGGTGGAAGAAAATCCGCAAAAGGCATTTGAGATGTATGAGGAACTCGCCTCCAAGGACGATGCCTATGCCCTGTATATGTCAGGCGTGTGCTTCTATCAGGGCACAGGAACGGAATCTAACGAGGGAAAAGCACTGACAAACCTTGAAAAGGCTTCTTCAAAAGGTTCGAAAGAGGCGAAAACCTATTTAGCAGGTATTTATGGAAACAACAACTCTCATCTGTTTGACCCGCAGAAAGCGCTGAAAATATATCGTGAGCTGGCTGAAAGCGGCGATGTTGCAGATCTCAACAATCTCGCCTATAATCTGGTGGCTCTCGACCCGTCGGAAGAACACGACCGTGAGGCCGTTGCTCTTTGGAAAAAGGGAGCTGAAAAAAATGACGCCAACTCAATCTGCTGCCTGGGATGGAGCGCTGAAAACGGCCGTGGAGTAGAGGCTGACATGGAAACCGCCATGAAATATTATCAGCAGGCCGCCGAACTCGGCAATGATAATGCAAAAGCGGCCATACAGAGACTTACCCCCAGGCAATTTACAGTCGGCGGTCATACATATCAGGGAAAGACCAAGTATGCGACCGATTTTGGCGGCATCGATCATAACACAGAGATTTACTTCTATCATGACGGTTCATACACAGCCAAACTCGGCGGGGGTATAAACAACTTATACGATCATGGTGTTTATCGTCAGAACGGCAACACCATCAATATTACCCGCGAAGACGGCAGCGAAGGCACCCTGACCATGTCGAACGAGGGACGTACCCTCTCCGGCACCATCAGCAGAAACGAAAGCGGCACACTCAACTTAGTAAAATAACCTTTATCCTACACCATAAATTCAAGAGGCTGTCTAACAACCAAAATTAGGCAGTCTCTCTTTTCATGCTTTACATACCTTTGACAACTTCCCAATATCCACCTTTGGCGGGACCGATGCGGGAGATCAGACCTTGAGATTTTAATTTTGCCAACTGTTTTTCTATACCTTTCTCAGTGATTCCGATGGTTTCTGCAAGGGTTCTGGCACTGTGTCGGGGATTGTTTTTTAACAGAGCTATAATCTTTTCCGAGGTAGTCTTCAGTGATTTCAAAGAAGGACTTGGGTCTTCGGATATATTCCCGGCTGCATATTTGCCAACCGGTTCCTCATCCATTGGGGATTCCTCCATCGATGCCTCAAACACCGCTATGTCCGTGGCAAGCTGCCGCTCCATGATTTCAGTCATGAATTTTCTGAAAATATCATGATTTTCAGTTTCTCTCGTTTCTACCAAAGCTTTGATATAATCTTCTTTATCTTCGGCAAATATCCTTGTAGGGATAAGACCGAATTCAACCTGAAGCCAGTTCATAATCAGCCGAGCCATACGTCCGTTGCCGTCGGCCCAGGGATGGATCGTGACGAGGTCGAAATGTGCATCGAAACTCATATCATATATTTGCTGCATAGCCATCTTATCGGCGAGGGCACGCTTTTGATTCAGGTTTCTGCAAAATTCTTCCAACCGGGACGGTACTTTGCTGTAATTCATATAGGATTTACCTCCTATCCCGGCCGTTACGTTGAGCAAACGCAAATCGCCATCGACTGAAGAAAAATCTCCGAGTATGGTATGGTAGACCTTTCCGGTATTTTTCATCGCAAGAGCCGAAAGTTCTTTCAGCCTGCCCACGGTGATATCCTTATGCCGGTGAGCAAAGACAAGAGCCTGCTCATACGCTGCTTTAAGGTCAAGATTCATATTCTGCTCGACAAGGCTTTTGCCCTTTAGGGCGATACCGTTGTCAAACATAATCTGATTTTCAAGCTCCGTGATTGTAGAGCCTTCGATAGCCGTGGAATGAGTGATTATCGAGTAAAGATAAAACTTGTCATAGTCGAGCTGTGCATCTATACCGAGCGACCGATATTTTTCCACCAATTCTTCCAGTTTGCTTCTCATAGTCATAGTTTTCTGCAAATTTAAGAATTTTCTCCCCACTTTGGAATATTTTCACCCTACTTTTTTATTATTTTCACCCTACTTTAAGCCTATTATTTTCCCTATATTTGAGATTTTGCCCCTACTTTTAAGGATTATATTCCCCCTATTTGAGCCTTTTTTCCCCTAAAAACTCCAATCTCAGCGGGAATTCATTATTTATTAATACAGTGGCTTCGAGGTTTTTTTGTAACTTTGTTGTCAAATGATTAATTTCACTCCCATAGTAAGGCCCTATTTCCGCCGTCTCGCCTCGCGCTATGACCGGTGGCAGGATGCGATAGGCACTACTCAGCTGGGCCAGCTTAAGCGTCTGATTGACAAAGGCGCCGGTACGCGCTACGGTGCGGAATACGGACTGGAGGATCTTAAGGCTCCTGACGGCGAAGACCTCTACAAGGCTTTCCGCAACCGTGTACCACTCGTAAGCTACGAGGAACTCGCGCCGTGGATCATTCGCATGGTCGAAGGCGAGCGCGATGTGCTCTGGCCCGGACGATGCGACAGATTCGCCCAGTCGTCGGGCACTTCCGACGGCCGCTCAAAGTATATTCCTCTCACTCCGGCCTCACTCAAAATCAACCACTACGCCGGCGCGACCGATGTGGTGGCACACTATCTGAAACTATATCCCCACAGCCGCATATTCTCCGGCAAAGGTTTCATACTCGGCGGCAGCTTCGCCAACAACATACAGGGTCTCAGACCCGAAGCCCGTGTGGGCGACCTCTCGGCAAGCCTCATCGACTACATATCGCCGCTGGCAAATCTGGTTAGAGTACCGTCGAAAAAACTCGCCCTGCTCGAGGACTGGACCGTGAAACTGCCCTCGCTGGCTCAGGCGGCAGTGAGACAGAATGTCACAAACATCTCGGGCGTGCCTTCCTGGTTCCTGGCCGTGCTCAAGGAGTCGCTCCGCATCACCGGCGCAAGCAACATACATGAGATATGGCCCAACCTCGAAGTGTTTTTCCACGGCGGCATAGCCTTCGGGCCTTACAGGCAGGAATACGACCGCATCACCGACACCTCTAAGATGCGCTACCTCGAAACCTACAACGCCTCTGAAGGCTTCTTCGGCGTGCAGACCGCAGTCGACGACCCGGGGCTGCAGCTCATACTCGACACGGGCGTGTTTTACGAATTCCTACCTTTGGACGCCGACCCGAACGACGGAGAGGCCGCCCTTGCCTCATGGCAGGTGGAGCCTGGCAAAACCTACGCCCTGATTCTAAGCTCCTGCAACGGCCTGTGGCGCTATTCGATAGGCGATACGGTGACGGTGACATCAGCCGACCCGCTCAAAATCATCATCGCCGGACGCACCAAAAACTTCATCAACGCATTCGGCGAGGAGCTGATGGTGCATAACGCCGAGCGTGCCGTAGCCGACGTATGCGCCGCCCACGACTGCTCGATATCAAACTTCACCGCCGGGCCTCTCTACCCCTCGGAAGGCCGCAAAGGACGCCATCAGTGGATAGTGGAGTGGTCGCGCAAGCCTAAGGACATTGAGAAATTTGCCGACGACCTCGACAGGCGTCTCACCGAACTCAACTCAGATTACGGCGCCAAACGCGCGGGTGACCTCTTCCTCGACCGGCTCGAAATCATCACGGCTCCCGATGGCACATTCAACCGCTGGCTGGCTTCCACGGGCAAGCTCGGGGGACAGCGCAAGGTGCCGCGACTATACAACTCACGCCGCTACCTCGACCCAATACTTCTGATGATAGACAAGCCTTAACGGATATTTCATATAATTCAGAATTACAGCAACAAACAATAAAAGCACAGGCATGAAACTGAAACAACTCATACTCGGCGCGGCTCTCGCCTTCGCCACTTTCACCGGAGCATACGCATCGGCCCCGAAATATGTGTTTTACTTCATAGGCGATGGTATGGGCTTCGGTCCGGTAAACGCCGCAGAGACTTACCTGAGGATGAACCGCACGCCGGCCCAGAGCCTCAACATGATGTCGATGCCCGTAAAGAGCTTCATCCAGACCTACTCGGCCAACCGCCCCGTGACCGACTCGGCAGCCGCCGGAACCGCCCTTTCCACCGGTACCAAAACCCAAAACGGCATGCTCGGCATGGGGCCCGACACCACAGCCGTCTACTCTGTGGCTCAGGATTTCAAGAAACAGGGCTACGGAATAGGCATAGTTACCTCCGTGGCACCCGACGACGCAACCCCCGGCGCATTCTATGCCCATGTGCCATACCGCGGCCAGTATTACGACGTTGACGTGCAGGCCTCGGAATGTGACTATGAATTTCTCGCAGGAGCAGGTCTCCGCGGTCTCAAGGACAAGAAAGGCAATGCCACCGACGTGCTCGACCGCATGGCCCGCAACAACGTGCAGATAATATGGGGTCCCGACGAAATCGAAAAGATAAGCTCCCGCAAGGTGCTGCTGCTCAATCCCAAAGATACCGACAACAACAATATAGGCTACACCATAGATTCAAT
>CAYZFL010000048.1:4707-14649 GCA_964477785.1 uncultured Bacteroides sp. | reverse complement strand
ATTTCGTCTCGGCGCTCAGATATTACGTCGATTTTTGGGATTTTATAGATTAATCGTGATTTAACGGGATTAATCATGATTAATCGGGAGTGTGGTGACGGCCATTTACTCGTCCCTGAAAATGCAGCGAGGCTGAGCACATAGGCCCAGCCCCGCCGGAATTTATTTATTTTCAATAAATTATCTATCAGTATACTACTTTTTCGGTAAGGGTCTGACCTGAGGTGTAAGTGGTATGGCGGATGAGGAGCTGTCCTTCAGCGGGTACAGCGATTTCGCGGCCCTGAAGGTCATAGTATTTAACAGAAGCAATTTCAGTGTCAGCAGCGATGTCGTCGATGCCTGAAGTACCTTCAATCGACTTGAAATTTGTCCATGGTGCCTTGGCTTTATATGCGGCGAGACTTTCATTTGGAACATATAAGACGGTATTGCCAACCGTGAAGCTGTCGAAGCCGCCATCGTCGACGCATGACGGAGGTGTAACGGCGGCAATCTCTACTTTCTCAAGTCCCGAGCAAAACATGAACGCGCCAGATTCGATTTCAGTAATGTTGCTGCCGACAGAGAGTTCTTTGATGCCGTCGCAAAGCTGGAAAGCATAAATGCCGATTTTTTTTATTGAAGGCAACGAAACTTTTTTAAGGCCGTAGCAGCTTGCAAATGACATTTCACCTATCGATTCAAGTGTTGAGGGGAAAGTAATCCCGGTAAGGTTTTCGGCCATTGAGAAAGCGGAGTCGTGAATTCTCCTGACGCCTTCCGGAATTACAAAAGAAGTGTTTCCGGCGGCGAGGGGGAAAGAATAAAGATCCTCGAGGTTTCTCGAGAAGAGGGCACCGTCTTTCACGGTAAAGGCCCCGTTTGCGGCATCGACCTTGAAACCCTTGAGCTTTATGATATTGGCAAAAGCAGTCTCACCCACAGTAGTTAGCGAGGCAGGGAGGGAGATTTCGGTGAGATTGGCAGCAGAATAAAAAGAATAGGTCTCCACTTTTATAACCGTTGCGGGAATGCTGAACGTCTCGCCGGTCTTCGCTGCGGGATATTGCACGAGAATCTGGCCAGATTTGTCATAAAGCACACCGTCGACGGCGCTGAACGACTTGCTGTCGGCAGCTACTGTAAAACCGGTGTTTGCGGTGCAGAATGAAAGAGCCGAGCCGGGAATTGTTTCAATGGTTGCCGGAAGGCTAAGCGATGTGAGTTTCTTGCATGAGAAGAATGCGGTTTTCTCAATTGAAGTAACCTTATACTCCTTATTTTGATAAGTTATGGTTGCCGGAATAACAACATCGCCGGAGTAAGCGGGACTATTGCTCGAAACAGAGACTGTGAGGTGGGTTTCCGAGGTGATGTTATAAGACATGCCTCCGACCTGAAATTTTGCCGAAGCAACAAAAGGCATCGCGAGCGCGGCAATGGCTACAAAAGCCGACTTAAGTAAAGATTTGTTCATATTTATAAGATTGATTTTAAATAAATTGCAATAGTTAAGCTAAAAATATCTGCAAATTTAAACATCAAAATCTCTATTGTCGATAATAGAAATTAAAAAGTTTGAAGCAAATGCCGGAATAATTTCTGAAATTTTTTGTTAATTTTGTAATTGTATCCCTTTCCGTTAAACCATTAAGGCATCCGATTGGTTTTAAATATGTATCGGGGCTACATCCGATATAATTTCATCCCTTAGGGCTTAAAACTATTCGTCACAAATCACAGAAAACGCAGACCTCAAATTGAAGGCTAAGAAAATCATAGTAAAGACGGCCAAATGGCTTCTGTATACATTGGAAGGCTTGTTGCTGCTCCTTATGGGGGCTGTATTGATGCTTTATTCCCCCTGGGTGCAGGAGAAACTGAGGGTAGCCGTGGTGGAAATGCTCGACGGCAAGCCGGGGACCGAATTCCGCCTCGACCGGCTGAGCATCAGCTTTCCCCTGGACGTGAGCCTGGGAGGTCTTTTATATAAGGTAAACGGCGATACCCTCATGGCGGCGGACAATGCCGAGGTGAGGGCCGAGTTATTGCCGCTCATAACCGGAGAAGCCAAAATCGCGCATCTCAACGCGACGGGTGTGTGCTACAACATGGGCAACCGAGACTCGCTCACAGCCATAGGCATAAAAGCCGACACACTGGCCCTGCGCGACAGCCGCGTGAAATTCGCCGGAATGGACATCGACCTCAGGCGCGGCGAAATAGCCGGCGGAAGGGTGAGCCTGTGGATAAATCCCGACTCAGTCTCAACCGATACTACCACATCTGCTCCCACCGATATGAAAATCAATGTGGGCAGTCTCGAACTCAGACGTTTCAGCTATATCATGCAGCTTATGCCCACCATCGACTCGCTGGGCTGCACAATAGACAAAGGCACGCTTGCCAACGGTCTTATCGACCTAAAGAATCAAAATATCGATCTCAAAGGCTTTACCGGGAGCGGACTTCATGCGGTATATATGATGCCCGACTCGGCTGGTCTGGCATCTGTGAATCCGCCCAAAGTGGTGCCAGACAAATCCCCGTCGGAGCCCTGGACGGTGAAAGTAGGTCTCATAGACTTCGACAAGTCAACCGGACTCTATACCACACGTGGCTACAAACCCGAGCCGGGACTTGATTTCGGCTACATTCAGGCCGACAGCATGCGCCTCACAGTCAAGAATTTCTACAACCGCGAAACCGACGTGAGCCTGCCCATCACCCTCGAAGCGACAGAGCGCTGCGGCGTAAGGCTCATGGCCAAAGGCACACTTGACATAAACGCGCAGGCATTGCTGTTTAAGAAATTCAACATACTCACAGCCGAAACCGATCTTGACGCCGACGGCATGATGGGTTCGGGTGACCTTGCCACCGACCCGCGGCTACCGCTTGCCCTCAGTGTTTCAGGCCATGCCGGATTAGGCGACTTAGGCAAGATGTTCCCCTTTGCCGAGACCTATTTCAAGGCGTTGCCGAGAAACTCCCGGCTCGATGCCGACATAGACGTGGACGGCACCACCGGGAGGCTGAAAGTGAGCCGTCTCGACCTGAAACTCAAGCCTGTGTTCTCGCTCAAAGGCAGCGGCGAGCTGAAAGACGTCTTTGCCGAAAGAGGCCTCGGAGGCAACATCGCCTTCAACGGTCGCTTAGGTTCGCTGGGCGGCCTCAAAGAGATACTTCTCGGCAAGGACTCCGGCATAGACATACCTCCAATGGACGCCTTCGGCAACATCGCTTTCACGGACGGGTCGGCAGACGGCGACCTACGGGTAGTGACCGGCAAGGGCGAAGTAAAACTCATAGGCGGATTCAACGCCAATTCTGAGAATTATTCAGCCGATCTCAAGGCCAACGGCTTCCCGGTGCAGGCCTTCCTGCCCGGCATGGACATAGGTGAAGTGACCGCCAACCTCAGTGCAAAGGGCCACGGTTTCTCCCCATTTAGCAAGAGGGCGGTTTGCCATGCCAACCTCAACATAGGCTCACTGGCTTACTCAGGCTACGTCTATAAAGACATTGCAGGCACCGTGGACCTCGAAGGCGGCCAGGCGTCGGTAAATGTGCAGAGCCACGACCCGTCGGCAAGCGCGTCGCTCATAGCTTCGGGCAATCTCGACGGCGACACCTACAGATGGAATGTGAAACTCAACGGCAACAGCATAGACCTGCAGGCGCTCGGATTCTCGACCACGCCGGCCAAAGTAAGCACCGACTTCAACGCCGATCTGGTGATGACACCCAAATCAAACGACTACAAAGTCAAGGCCGGCATAGCCTCGCTCGATATGGTCGAGGAATTCAGCTCAATCGCACTGAAGGATATAAACCTCGACATGGAAGCCAACGACAGCCTCACGCGGGCCGACATCACAAACCGCGACGCTCTCATCAGCTTCACCGCGCCCTATTCATTGCCCAGGACGGGACAGCTCTTCGGCGATGCGGCGACACTTGCATCAAAGCAGATATATGAAAGGTCGATAGGCGTGGATACGCTGCAGAAAACACTACCGAAATTTGACCTCGACGTGATAGCCGGGAAGGACAATTTCATCTCCGACATACTCAAGAGCCGCAAGATGGGTCTCGACAGCCTTTACATCTGCTGCAAGAATGACACTTCGCTCGACCTTCGCAGCTACGCCCTCCAGCTCTCCACCGAAAGCATGACGCTCGACACACTGAGCTTCGACATGCTGCAACACGGCAACCAGCTGCAGATCGACGGCAAACTCAGAAACCGCCCCGGCAACATGGACGAGTGGTCGAAAGTAAACCTCACGGGCTATATCGCCGGGAACCAGATGGCTCTTCGTCTCACGCAATATAACGTGCAGAACAAGAACGGATTTGACTTCGGCCTTCTCGCCACCGTGACACATGAGAAAATCGACGTGCACTTCATGCCTCTCTTCCCCGTGATAAACTACAAGGCGTGGAACCTGAACTTCGACAACTACATAACATATCAGTTCAATCCCAAGCACATCGACGCCAACGTGAGGATGACCTCCGACAAGAGCAAGCTCGAGGTCTACACCGAACACCGTGAAGGCGACGAACATCAGGAAGACCTGGTGATGATGCTTCAGGACATACATCTGCAGGACTGGCTGGCCTTCAATCCCTTCATGCCGGCTATCAGGGGCGACCTCTCGGCCAATGTAAGGCTAAACCGTGTGCCCGAGAGCGGCGACCTCAACGGCAAAGGCTTCGCCGAGCTGACCGACTTTGAATACGGAAAAGAAAAGGTTGGCAATTTTAAGGCCGACTTCGACGTAACCACCGACCGCGCAGGCAAGCTGCAAGCCACCGCCGACCTGTTTGTCAACGGAGCCAAGACCATGACTTTAGCGGGCGTGCTCAACGACTCCACCGCCACATCACCCTTCGCTCTCGACTTCTCGATGATACACTTCCCGCTGACGACGGTCAATCCCTTCATGCCTGCCGGTACCGCCAAGCTGCGCGGAACACTCAACGGATCGCTCAAGATATCGGGTGACTCCAACAACCCCGTGTTCAACGGCTTCATCAACTTCGACTCAACCGCCGTGAAATTAGCACTCACCGGTGCCGAATATAAGTTCTCAGGCTCAAAGATACCTGTTGACAGCGGCATGGTTACCCTAACGGACTTTGAGATAGCAGGCGTGAACGGCGAACCGCTCAAAATCGACGGCACGGTGGCGCTGAGACCTCTGTCCAACCCGACGATGGATCTCAAGCTATCAGCAAACAACATGCAGCTGGTCAATAACCTTAAGCCAGCCAAGGGCGCCGATGTATACGGCAAGGCATTCATAAGCCTCGACGGCACTGTGAAAGGCAACATGGACCTGCTGAGGGTGAAAGCCGACCTCAAACTGCTCTCGGGCACCAACGTGACCTATGTGATACCCAACGCCACGAGCGCCATCGAAAGCCAGGCGACGGAGGGCATGGTGAAATTTGTCAACCTCAGCGACACGACAGCCGTCGCAGCTGCCGACTCGCTCACCGCAAACGGCATGGCACTGCTGCTACAGGCACTGCTGACGATACAAAACGGCACGACCGTAAACGTAGACCTCTCGCCCGACGGCAAGGACAAGATTTCGCTGAATTCAAACGGCACGCTCGACTTCTCGATGACTCCCGTGACCGACGGGCGCCTGTCGGGACGCCTCAACATCGACGGCGGCTTCGTGAGATACTCGCCGCCCGTAATCTCGCAGAAATACTTCACCTTCAGGGAGGGCAGCTACATAGCCTTCTCGGGCGACATGCTCAACCCCACGCTCAACATCGACGCGACCGACGTGATAAAGGCCAACGTGACGCAGGAAGGGCAGGATTCGAGGCTCGTGAACTTCGACGTGGGCCTCTCCGTAACCGGCACGCTGAAGACTATGAAAGTGCTCTTCGACCTTTCGACGCGTGACGACATCACGGTGCAGAACGAGCTGGAGAGCATGAGCGCCGACCAACGCCAGAACCAGGCCATAAACCTTATGCTCTATAATGTCTATACCGGGCCCGGCACAAGAGGCGATGCATCCTTAGGCGGCAACCCACTCATGTCGTTTCTGGCCTCGACTGCCAACTCATGGCTTGCCAACAACATCAAGGGCGTGGACATCAGCCTGGGCATCAACCAGTATGACCGCACGGTCAACGGCTCGTCGTCGCAGACCATGAGCTACAGCTACCAGGTGTCGAAGTCGCTGTTCAACGACAGGCTGCGCATCATAGTGGGCGGCAACTATTCGACCGACGCCAACGCCGACGAGAACTTCTCGCAGAACCTCATCAACGACATATCCTTCGAATACTTCATCAACAGGGCGCGCACGATGTATCTCCGCATCTTCCGCCACACCGGCTACGAAAGCATACTCGAGGGCGAGGTGACATCGACAGGAGTGGGCTTCGCTTACCGCCGCAAAGGCCTGCATTTCAAAAACCTCTTCGGCTTAGGCATGAAAGACAAGAAAAAGAAAGACAAAGAGGCCGAAAAAGAGGCCGGGAAAGCCTCGATGGTGAGATTCAAGGACGGGGGCGGCGAGGGCGTGGTGCCTGAAGATTCAATTCCCAAGCCAACCAAGTAAGTAGCCGCGTAAAATAGAAAAGCCGAAGTGATAACCCGAGTCCAAAAAAAATCATCTGACTTTTTCCGAAACATGAAATCCAAAATAAGACATAACGCTCTGCTGACGGCGGCCACGGTAATCATGGCTGTGATACTCGGCTCATGCTCCACCACAAGGCGCATTCCCGATGACGAAATGCTCTATACCGGTGTGAAGAAAATATCATACAACAAGCCGGACAGCGTGAAACTCCCCGCCGGCCTCACCGAGGCCATATATGACGCGGTGGACGTGCCGCCAAACAACTACTGGAAGCTGTTTCACTGGCGTTATCCCTTTCCCTTAGGGCTCTGGGCC
Source organism: uncultured Bacteroides sp. (assembly GCA_964477785.1). Lineage (GTDB taxonomy): Bacteria > Bacteroidota > Bacteroidia > Bacteroidales > Muribaculaceae > CAG-873. The sequence continues at coordinate 7,729 of CAYZFL010000048.1, read as the reverse complement.
TACAACAACTGGCCGAATCCCGAAAAAGGTCTGCGTCACAAACTCTACGAATGGTTTGCAAGAGAGCCGGTACTGGTTTCGGACGTGAGACCCGACCTGCGCTCGAGCATGATAAAGCAAATACTCGACAACAACGGATATTTCTCAGGCACCGCGACATACAGACTCAATCAGGGCAAAAACAAGAAAAAGGCCTCGATAATCTACGAGATAAATCCAGGGTTGCCCTACCCGATAGACTCGGTGGCATGGCTGCCCGACACCACCAGGCTCTTCGCGCTCATCGACACTATCGCACAGAAAGATTCATATCTGTCAAATCCCGGCACCTTTGCCATGGACTCGCTCAGCGAGGCACGCACACGCATAACCAACAGGCTGAGAAACAGAGGCTACTATTTTTTCCAGCCTCAATATATAGAATATCTTGCCGACAGTCTTATAAAACGCGGTCACATCACGCTGAAACTCGACGTGGCAAACAACGCGCCGAAATTCGCCCTCAGGCCATACAAGACCGGCGACGTGACGCTGGTGCTCCACAGGGCGCAGGGCGGAGGCAGACCCGACACAATGCAGTTTAAGCGGGCAACGCTGGTGCAGATGAAGCCGTCGAAGTTCCGCAAACAGCTCGTGGACGAATGTATTGCCTTCCGCAAGGGTCGCACCTTCTCCGTAAGGGACATGAACCGCACGCAGACCTACCTGGCAAGACTGGGCATATTCAACGCCATAAGCATATCGCCATACGTCGACACCACGGCCACCGGCAAGCGCGACGAGCTCAACGTGATGATTGACGCCACCTTCGACAAGCCTTACGAAATCACCATGGAGGCCAACGCGTCGTCCAAATCCAACTCATACATAGGCCCGGGACTCATGCTGGGCATGACCAACAAAAACCTCTTCGGCGGCGGCGAGCAGTTGTCGGTTAAGCTTTCGGGGTCATACGAATGGCAGACGGGGTCGGGCAACAAGGGAGGCATATTCAACTCATACGAAATGGGACTGAACACCTCGCTGGCCTTCCCGAGGCTGCTCGCGCCGAGATTCGTACCCAAGAGCCGCTACAACCTCAACTGGACAAGATTCCAGCTGGGCGTGGACCTGCTCAACAGGCCTCATTACTTCAAGATGCTGCAGTTTAACGCCTCGGTCAACTACGACTGGCGCTTCCGCAGACATGTGCAGAACACCTTCACGCCCTTCAAGCTCACCTACACCAAGACCACCAACACCACGGAGACCTTCGACTCGATAGTGGCCGCCAATCCGGCCGTGGCACAGAGCTTCAAGTCGCAGTATATACCTCAGATGATATATACCTATACGTACGACCGGGCTTTCGACGACCGCAACAACCTCAACTGGACCTTCACGGTGCAGGAGGCGGGCAACGTGTTCTGGGGCATATACAGCCTCTGCGGCAAAAAGGGCGAGAAAAAGCTCTTCGGCACACCCTTCTCTCAGTTTGTCAAAGGCCAGTGCCAGCTTGTCTACGGTCGGCGCATAGGCGAAGGCGACAACTGGATATACTCGCGCGTGGCAGCCGGCGTGGCCCATGCATACGGCAACTCGTCGGAAGTGCCTTACGCAGAGCAGTTTTATGTGGGAGGCGCCAACTCGGTGAGAGCCTTCACGGTAAGAAGCATAGGTCCCGGATCATACCGGGCGCCGAAAGGTTCGCCTGAAGATTATTTCGATGAGACGGGTAATTTCAAGTTCGAGGCCAACATAGAATACCGCTTCCACATAGCGGGTCCCCTGCACGGCGCGGCATTCCTCGACGCCGGCAACGTGTGGCTTCTCAAAAACGATCCGCTGAGACCGGGGGGCAAACTCGAGGGGAAGAATTTCTTCAAGGAACTGGCAACCGGCACGGGCCTGGGACTGAGACTCGACATCAGTCTGCTCGTGGTGCGCGCCGACCTCGGCATAGGAATCCATGCACCATACGACACCGGCAAATCGGGCTACTACAATATGGAAAATTTCCGCAAATCCCTGGCACTGCATATCGCCATAGGCTATCCGTTCTGAGGCCATTCTCTATTTTTAGGCACAAGTTATCCGCTCTTTGAAATAAAAGTCTTAACTTTGCGGAGATATGCTCAGAAACAAGACCAATCATACGACCATCATAACGCTGCTCGGCGCCATAGTGCTGACAGTCATAGGCATAAGCCAGCCGGTAAGCGGCGAGACACCGCCTCCCAAAGGACGCGACAAAAAGATAAAGGCAGAGCCGGGATATGCCTGGAAAATCATCGAGCCGTTAGGGCTGCGCGAGGAAGCCGAAATGGATACCCTGCTGCACAACTATTACAGAAATGCAGTGGCAAACGGCATGAGCGACGCATGGGTCACCACCGGCAACTTCGGCAACGAGGGCAAGAACATGATTTTTACCGGTCAGAAGCCGATAAGCGACTTTTTCCTGAAGGACGCCCTGGAATACTGGATACCCACGGCGGAGAAGATGAAATTCTACAACACCCACATGCCCATGACGCTGGTAAGCTACAACACCGGCGGAGGACGCGAGACAACGCAAGACCGACTTCTCGGCACCTTCTCCGGCAACATCAATGCCAAAGCCCAGATAGGTGCCCGCATCGACTATCTTTACTCAAAGGGAAGCTACAACTATCAGGCCGACAAGCATCTGAACTGGGGCTTCAGTGGCTCTTACATAGGCGACCGCTATGAATTCCAGGGCTTCTTCAATCACTATCATCTGCTCAACAAAGAAAACGGCGGCATCACCGACCCGCTGTATATCCTCGACCCGGCCCAGCTTCAGGGCGGCGACTCGAAAATCGACTCCAAGGCCATACCCACAAACCTGCGCGATGCCCATACCCGCATCGTAGGACAGGAATTCCTTATGAATCACCGTTATAAGGTAGGTTTCTGGGAAACCTTGCCCAACGACCCGGACAATCCGGCCGACACCATCGTGAAACGGAAGTATGTGCCCGTGACTTCGTTTATCTGGACCTTCAAATACAACTACGAC
>CAYZFL010000048.1:0-4697 GCA_964477785.1 uncultured Bacteroides sp. | reverse complement strand
CATCAGTTCCACGACGACAATGCCACGGAGTTGGGCGAATTCTTCGGCAATACATATCTCAATCCGGAACTGACCGATACGAGGACCTCGGCCTGGTCGATATCGAATACCGTGGGCATATCGATGCTCGAAGGCTTCAACAAATGGGCCAGGTTCGGACTTTCGGCCTTCATGACACACGAAATAAGGAAATATACGCAGACCGTGGACACCGTACCACGCGACGTGCCTGAGATAGTGCTGACACCATGGCCGGAAGGAATAGAAAAAATAGAACCCGACCATAAGGAAAACCGCCTGTGGGTTGGCGGTCAGCTGACCCGACAGAAGGGCAAGATACTCAACTATGAGGCTACGGCAAGATTCGGTCTGTCGGGCGACTGCGTGGGAGCAGTGGACCTCGACGGAAACGTATCTACCCGCTTTATGCTGATGGGCGACACTGCGAGAATAAAGGCATTCGGGTCGTTTGTCAACGCTCCTGCACCTTATTTCCTCAACAACTACCTGTCGAACCATTTCATCTGGAAAAACGATTTCGGCAAACAGAGGACGGTGAAATTCGGCGGCGAGCTGGCCTGGGACAAAACCGGAACGAGACTTAACGTCACCGCGGCAAACGTGCAGAATGCGCTGTATTTCAATGAGCTTGCACTTCCGTCACAGAAATCGGGAAGCGTACAGGTATTCTCGGCATCGCTGGCGCAGAATCTCAAATTAGGCATCCTGCACTGGGACAATCGGCTGACCTACCAAACTTCATCGGACGACAAAGTAATACCTTTGCCAAAATTAGCCTGGTATTCAAACCTTTATATACTCTGCCGCATAGCCACGCTCCATCTGCAGCTTGGCATCGACTGCGACTATTATACCAAGTTTTATGCGCCGTCGTATCAGCCGGCGACCGCCACCTTCTACAATCAGACTAACGAGAAATTCGGCAACTATCCCTATATGAATTTCTACGCCAACATGAAACTGTCGAAGGCGAGGTTTTATGTCATGCTCTCACACGCCAACCAGGGTCTGATAGGCGGCAAAAACTATTTCTCGACGGCTCTCTACCCGCTCAATCCCAGAAGATTCCTGATGGGTGTGTCGGTGGACTTTGCAAATTAAGGGAGTTTTTAAACGCTGAGGCCTTCGGGATTGTTATAATTTACAACGATTCCCAACAAACTGACATAAAACGATGAATCCCAAACCTCTCAAGGGCAAAATGCCCGTTTATATAGCTCTGCTGGCACTTGTGCTGGCGACCATGTGGCTGCTATACCGCTGCAGCCACAACAACGAAGGCGTGGCCAACGAATTCTCACATCCCAAAGGCGACACGCTTGTGGTTGCGATAGAAATGTCGCCCATGAGCTATGCCTACTCGGGCGATACTGTCACCGGCTTCGACTACGAGATGATACGCGATATCTGCCGCGTACATCATGTGCCGGTTGTATTCCAGCCCTTCGCGCCATACAAATATGCCTTCGAGGGCATGAAAGAAGGCAAATTCGACATGATAGTCGCCTCGATGCCGGCGACCAAAGACCTCAGGGAGATGTATCCGCTCACAGAGTCGGTATATCTTGACCGACAGGTACTTGTCCAAAAAGCAGGTCCCGACGGCAAAGCAGGCGTAAACTCACAGCTCGAGCTGATAGGCGATACGGTATGGATTGCCGCCAATTCGCCTTATATCACGAGGCTGAGAAACATGAGTAAGGAACTTGGTGACTCAGTGTATGTGATGTCAGACCCGCAGTATTCGTCAGAACATCTCTGCATCCTCACCTCGCTTGGCAAGATACCGCGGGCAGTGGTCAACGAAGGCATAGCACGGCGTATGTCGCAGAAATATAATAATCTGGAATATTCAACCCCGGTAAGCTTCAATGCATTCCAGAGCTGGGCAGTGAATCCCCGCTATCCGGAACTGCTCGACTCGCTCAATTCATGGATAAAATCTTACAAGACCACCCCGGAATATCAGAAACTCACAGAGAAATATCTCTGAGGAAATATCTCTTAGACAAAAGTCACTTGAAACTGAATGTCGAAGACTTTTGCAAAATTTACACTTAATCAGTTAACTCACCTTTCACCTACATATAAAAGCCATGTCATCACAGGCAAAAGAAACACCCCAGCAGGAAATAGAGCGTCTGCGTCAGGAACTCAGAGAGCATAACCACAGGTATTATGTGCTTAGCCACCCCACAATTTCTGACCGTGAATTCGATGAGATGATGCGCCGTCTCGAGGACCTTGAGAAAGCACATCCCGAATATGACGACCCGCTGTCGCCAACTCACCGCGTAGGTTCCGACCTGACGAAGGACTTTGAGAAGTCGGCCCACGTGTTTCCCATGCTGTCACTGGGCAACACCTATTCGACAGAAGAGGTCGACGCATGGGTGAAGCGCACGCTCGCCGCCCTGTCGGGTCAGGAGCCCACACTGGTGGGAGAGATGAAGTTTGACGGCTGCGGCATATCGCTCATATACGAGCACGGGCGCCTGCTGAGAGCCGTGACGCGCGGTGATGGCGAGAAAGGTGACGTGGTAACGACTAATGTAAAGACAATCAGAAGCATACCTCTTGTGCTCGACGGTGACGACTGGCCCGATTTCTTTGAGATTAGGGGAGAAATACTCATGCCCTGGAAAGAGTTCGAGCGGCTGAACGCCGAAAGAGCCTACAACGAGGAGCCTCTCTTCGCCAACCCGCGTAATGCAACATCGGGCACCATCAAGATGCAGGATCCCAAGATAGTGGCATCACGCAACCTCGACGCCTATTTCTATTATCTTTTAGGCGACAAACTTCCCTGCGACAATCACTACGACAATATGATGGCCGCAAGGAAATGGGGTTTCAAGGTCTCGGAGGCGATGAAAAAGCTTTACACCTTAGCAGAAGTGGATGAATATATCCGCCACTGGGACACGGCGAGACGCGAACTGCCGGTAGCCACCGACGGCCTTGTGTTTAAGGTAAACTCGCTTAAACAGCAGCTCAACCTTGGCTTTACCTCCAAGTCTCCCCGCTGGGCAATCGCCTATAAGTTTCAGGCCGAGCGGGCTCTTACGCGTCTGAGATTCGTCTCATTCGACGTGGGCCGCATGGGCTATATCACGCCTGTCGCAAACCTCGAGCCGGTGCTGCTTTCCGGTACCATTGTAAAACGCGCATCGCTGCACAACGAAGACATCATGTCGGCTCTCGACATACATCACGGCGACATGCTTTATGTTGAGAAAGGCGGCGAGATCATACCCAAAATCACGGGCGTTGACGTCTCGGCCCGCAAGCCCGATGCGCAGAAAGTAAAATTCGTGACGCGCTGCCCGGCCTGCGGCACCCCGCTTGTGAGAGTCGAGGGCGAGGCGGCATGGAAATGTCCAAACATCTATGGCTGTAAGCCTCAGATTACGGGTCGTGTGGAACATTATGTAGGCCGCAGGATGATGAACATCGACGGCATAGGCGAGGAAACGGCAGCCCTGCTTTTCAGTTCGGGCCTCGTTGAAAATATAGCCGACCTTTACGACCTTACAGTTGAAAAACTCACCGGGCTCGAAGGCATAGCGCAGAAAGGCGCCGAGCGCATAATCGAAGGCATCAACCGCAGCCGCACAGCACCTTTCGAACGATTTGTCTACGCGCTCTCCATACCGTTCGTGGGCGAGACCACGGCCAAAAAGATAGCACAGAGCACCCGCAACATCGACAGGCTTATGTCAATGACAAAGCCTGAGCTCGAAGGAATCGACACCGTGGGGTCGAAGATTGCCGACGCCATAATAGAATACTTTGCCGCGCCCGTCAACCGCGACATCATACGCCGACTGAAAGAAGCCGGGGTGGTGATGGAGATGCCGGAGACCGATTCTGCAACTTTAAGTGATGCTCTGAAGGGACAGACCTTTGTCATATCGGGAGTTTTCGCGCTCCACAGCCGCGACGAATACAAGAAAATGATAGAGCAGAACGGAGGTAAAAACTCAGGCTCGATATCCAAAAAGACCGACTATGTGCTTGCCGGCGAGAACATGGGGCCGGCAAAATTGGAAAAGGCCAATTCGCTGGGGATACCCATCATAGACGAAACGCAGTTCCTTGCCATGGTCAATCCCACAGCCACAGAAGAGTTCATGGGTGCCGACCCCTACGCCGACCCGGATCCCACCCTAAAAGTAAACTCCGACCCCACCCCCTCCCTCTTCGACTGATATATTTTCCGTGCCAAGCCCCGGGACTTTCTTGTTCCCTCTTTATACTTGATTAATCCGGGGAGATTTATCATCTCAACTACAAAAGACATCTTTTCATCGACACAATTAAAGTTTGTGAATGTCAGTATTTTGTGGTAAATTTGCAATATCATGGATAATATTACCACCAACAACAAACCCCGAATTGTCAGTGTCAAGGATTTTAGAATTGACGCTGATTATGCCGCTTGGCTATCAGAAATCAAGCGACGCTATATATCTGCCCAAATCAAGGCTTCCATCAAAGTCAACATAGAAAAACTACGTTTTAACTGGAGCGTAGGTCGTGACCTTGTGATACGTAAGGCTGAGGAGCGATGGGGAAGTGGAGTTGTAGAGCAACTTAGTCTCGATTTGAAGGAGGCCTTCCCGCAAGAGAAAGGGTTTGGCACCACCAATCTTTGGTCTATGAAGAAATGGTAT
>CAYZFL010000047.1:0-14663 GCA_964477785.1 uncultured Bacteroides sp. | reverse complement strand
TGTTTTTTTAGACATAGCCTCTGCAATGGTAGCAAGTCGAATAGACGTTTCCATAATGATGATATGGCTGTTGAGGCTGAGACCATAGAAGCAAACCATTCTTATTCGTGGCTACTTGAAGAATACGAAAAAGAACTCCGTCAACCTAAGGACGAAAATCCCATCATACAGGATGCTCGGATGAATGCTATAACTTCGATGTTAGAGGAACAACGGTTTCTTATTCGTACAACTCACATCAGAAAGTTCAGCGCGGAAGAAGCCCTTAAAATGATTCAAGAACATTGGGCAGATCAATCTCTCGAAGATTATGCAAAGTCCAATAAAATTGAAGTCGCTATTTATAATATCTCAAAACTATAAGGAGTTGCGGCACCGCCGCGCTTTCGTGTCATCGCTTTAGCGCTTCGCTCGCGAAGAATCGAGCCTAATGTCTCGACCGTAAGACTTCAATCGCTAACTCATTTTTAACATGGAAAAGGAAATACGTTATTTGAAATTACCCAACGCCGAACAAGGCGGCGCTATGGTTCTGATTAAGGTAGATGATATTCTTACAATGGAAACTCCCACGGAGTCTACATTAGACGATGACATGACAGGTGAAGCTTTTGATATTGATGTCAACAAGCACACATTGATTTACGTCAAATCTTACAAGACAAGCGGTAACTACGCTTACTATATTCCTCTTTCTCTAAAAGAAATGATTATGCTCGTTAACAGCAACGCTGCTTACATATCAAAAATTTAGTTAGCTAATATTCCTGAACTCATACGCCCTTCGGCCACCGCCGAGGGGATTTGCTTTTTATAGGCCGTCGTTCCGCGATGGCTTATTGGCTTCGCCCAAGTTCGGCTACGCTCGGCATAGCCGGAGTAAACTCCGCTCTGCTCTCGCTGGCTCGAACTTTCGCATTGTAAGGACTTCGACCGTTCATCATACCCTTTGAGGGAGGGTTTTACCAAGTTTTACCCCGACCCATTGTTCCGTCGTCTCGACCTGTGGCGATTTGCCTCATTCCGAGTTTATTTTCATAGGTATTCGGCGATTGCAAGGTAATTCATTTCTGTTCTTCCTCGTCCGGGGTTCTTGGCTATGCCAAGCGTCGGGGCGATGACACATTATGGTGAGATGTTTTTGCCATCGAGTGATTAGTTCTTGGCTGTGCCAAGCGCTTTGCGATTACACGGTGTAGATGTGTATTTGTGCTTGCAGTTGGCGTTAGCCATCAAATATGCCTTGCAGGTTACGTGGTTCAGGATTTTCGCCTTTGCGCAATCTCGGCTGCACTCGGCATAGTTCAAGTTAGCTTGACTCTGCTCTCGTTTGCACGAGATTTGCCGGAACGTTTCGCGAGGAACTTTACTTGTAAACACGCACGAGGCACATTGAATTTACATCGCAAAGGTAGGGCTGACCGCCCATCGGTGCGACCCAGCCCCTGCCAGGCGATCCCAGACAACAGAGGATGTTGAGCGGGAAGGAAAATTGAAAATTAAGAATGCATAATGTATAATTGACGGATTAATCATGATTAAGCGAGATGGAGGCGGGCAGGGGTAGTAGGTGAAGACTGCCTTGAAATCTTTTTCAGAAATATTTTTCATCATTGTGAATTAACGTTTTTTGGATGATGAGGTGAGTTTTTGTAAGAAATTTATGCTAAATTTGTGTTTTATTACAGTTTAGTCTTCTAAGGGCTATCAAAAATCTCATTTATTTCCTCTTAGTCTTGCAGAAGCTAATTATAATCACTTTTAAACTCACGGTCAGGATATGAATAATTTTAAATATCTCTACCTCAATTCCCGCGATGAACTTTACCGCGTGGAAGTAAAGAAAATAGTCTATTTCGAGGCTGAGGGAAACTATACCAACTTCGTGCTGAGCAATAAGCTCAAGGGCGTAGTGGGTATGAATCTCAGCGGGATGCAGGAGATACTCAACAGCAGTCTGAGGGAGAGAGCCGCGATTTTTGCCCGTGTAGGCAAACGCTTCATCATAAACCTCAATTATGTATATCATATCGAGACCGTGAAACAGAAGCTCACACTCAGCGACGGCGAGAATTTCGCATTCCAGCTTCCCGTTTCAAAAGACGCCCTCAAGAAGCTCAAGGATATCTATATAGGCAACCTCGTGCTTAAGGCACGTCCCGAGAATAAGACTAAGGAAGATAATTAATCAGACTATCAAATAAATAATAAACCAATCCGTTAAGAGGATTACACCCCTTTGTAATTAAAAAATCAAGGAGCATTTCACAGATGAAACAACTAAACGGAAAAACAATACTGATAGGCAAAGAGCCCGAAAAGGGCAGACTCATGGTGTCGGTGAGCATCGACGGCAAGCCGCGCAACGATGCGATAGGCATACCCGGCTCGGTGCCGGCGAGCGTAAGCCGCTGCAAGCCGTCGGAGGGCATAGCCCACTGCAAGATTATTGTCGACGGAAACGGCGGGATGACGCTTGTAAACCTCAAGGAAGCCAATATCACATTGGTCAACGGTCAGGAAATAGAATCGAAGCACATCGCCGGCGACAGCAAAATCGCCCTCGGCAAGGACCGCTATCCCATGAATTTGCCGCAGGTGCTCGAAGCCGCCTGCAAAATAGTGGACTACAAACCCGGTATGACCGCTCAGGGAGCAGGAATACCCGTGGACGCTCCGGCGGGTCAAGGCAGACCTCAGCCCAAGGAGTTCAGAATCAACCATCTCGAGAATATCTGGAACAATTTCTCCGACGGTCAGTTGAATATCAAAAAGCGTCAGAAAAACATTGGCCTGGTAAGGGGCATCTCGCCGGTGTTTACCATCGGTAGCGGTGCCATAGCCACCATAGCCAGGACCAACGACTGGCCCGACTGGGTTTCGACACTCACTATCATCCTCACCGTGATAGGCGCGGTGATTATGATTGTTGCCGTATATCTTGGCATCAAGGACAAGAGCATCGAGGAAAACATGAGCCTCACCGACGATTTCCAGTCGCAGTATGTATGTCCCAATCCCGACTGCCGTCAGTATCTCGGCAACCTGCCGTATAAGGTGCTGAGCCGTAAGCCCAAATGCCCTTATTGCGGAGTGAAATTCATATCGTGAGCGACAGCCCGCCGAAAACTTAAGCCAAAGAATCTTATGAAAAAAATAATCCTTCTGACCATAGCGTCTGCAGCCGCCTTGTGCTCCTGCTCCGAAAAACATCAGACCGACTGGAATCAGTTCAAAAATCCTGAAAACCTCACACTGGCCGTGGAAAAGGACGGCAACAGATACTACCTCACTCAGACCGAGTATCAGCAGATGACACCCGAGGCCATCGACTCCCTTTCGCCGGTGGGCCTGGTAATCGACTATGAAGGCCGGAAATATCTTCTCGACCTCTATGAGCAGGACGGCAAATACACATGGGAAGAAGCCATGGAAATCTATGGACCGCAGCTACCCACGCAGGAACAGGCCGAGAGCTGGGTGGCGCAGATCGACAGTGTTTACAAGGCTGTAAATACTTTCGGCGGCCACATGCCCGGACCCGGCGCCCGCGACCATGGCGATGTGATGTACTGGACCTCGACCAATACGAGTACCATGTTATATCAGGGCTCTGCTTATGTGGTTGACATCACGCGCAACACCGGCCACTCAAACGATGGGGGCTATCATAAATCGGTACGCCTTGTAAAACCGCTCTAAATTATTGAAACAATGCGTAATAATATATATCCTCTTGTAGTGCTGATGCTACTTGTGGCAGTGCCCGGCATTTCGGCCAAAACATATCTTGTGGTAGCGGGAATCTCTGATTATCCCGGAAAGGAAAACGACCTGAAGCTGCCAGTGGCGGATGCCAAGGCGATACTGAACCTCTACAAGACCAACGGTAATGTTGAATACCGTCTTCTCACCGATAGCGAGGCCACCGAAAGCGGCATAATCTCGGCCATGAATTCTCTATTCAGCAAAGCGGGAAAGGACGATGCCGTAGTATTCTTCTTTACCGGTCACGGTTATCCCGGCGGCTTCGCCGTTTATGACGGACTGATGAGCTATAAGAAGGTGAGAAACGCCATGAAATCGGGCAATGCCGGCAAAAAAATGATAATGGCCGATGCCTGTCATTCCGGTAAAATGCGCACCAATGGCAAGGATACAAACCATGTATCGGGATCGAAAGATGCCGATGTGATGCTCTTCCTTTCTTCCCGCGACTCAGAGATTTCATGGGAAAAGAGAGGCATGAAAAACGGATTGTTCACGGCATATCTGCTCCGCGGCCTCAAAGGTGGCGCGGATGCCGACAGAAACCGCCGCGTGAGCGCAAAGGAAATATTCAATTACGTGAGCAAGGGCGTGAAGAAAACATCACGCAACAAACAGCATCCTGTGATGTGGGGAAATTTTCCCGACAACATGACCGTGATGGACTGGAGTAAATAAAATTCGGATAAATAGGAAGTAAAAGGGCGGGTCGGTGACTCGTCCCTGCTTTTAGTCGGGCATTTGTTTGTCGCGGATATTGTAGCGGGGACGTCGCTTTACCTCGACGAATATCTTGCCTATGTATTCGCCCAGGATGCCAATGCTCATGAGTATCAGGCCGCCCAAGAACCATATAGAAAGCATCAGCGATGACCATCCGGTAATGGTCTTGTGGAGGAAATGCTCGACGAGCACCCAGACGGCTACGCCGAAGACGGCAATCATGAGAATGAGACCCACGATGAAAATAAGGCGCATGGGCTTGGCAGTGAACGAAGTGACGCCGTCGATAGAGAGCGACAGCATCTTGCCGAGCGAATATTTAGTCTCACCTGCGAGACGGGCGCGGCGATCGTATTTCACAATGGCTGTCTCGAGGCCTATCTGGGGCATTATGCCGCGCAGATAGAGGTTGCGCTCGTCGTACTCGGAAAGTATCTCAAGGCACTTGCGGTCCATGAGCCTGAAATCGGAATGGTCGTAGAGGGTCTCGAGGCCGAGCATGTTCTGGAACTTATAGAAAGCCCTGGCCGACACTCGTTTGCCCACCGAATCGGTCTCGCGGCTGTCTCTTACGCCGTAAACGATGTCGGCTCCCATGCGGTATTTCTCAACCATTTTTATTATGGCCTCGGGATCGTCCTGAATGTCGACGTCGATTGTCACAACGGCATCGGCGATATCCTTTACCGACATGAGCCCGCAAAGCAATGCGGCCTGCTGGCCCCGGTTATGGGCCAGGCGTATTATGCCGGTCTCGGAGGGATGCCTCTCGTGCAGCTCCATGAGCATGGGCCATGTACGGTCGCGGCTGCCGTCGTCGCAATAGAGCAGGAAGCTGTCGTCCCTAACAATCCCCGACTGCTTCATGCGCTGAAGCAGGCCGGAGATGATGGGATAGGAGACGTCAAGCACTTTTTCCTCGTTATAGCAGGGCATGAGAATCACCAGCCTGGGCGCAGGTCTAGGCTCTTTTAGCGGTGTGGGCTCGGGAGATATGCTGTTCATGACGGGAAAAGGGTGCTTTGCTTGTGGTTAAAAAAATTCAGAGAAATCAGAGGAATCAGAAGCATCAGAGAGCTTTGAGGACTCTGAAGCTTAGAACGCACAGACAATAATCAATAGTTTCGGGCGATGATTACGCGGCGTTTCGAGGGCTTGCCGGTGACCATGCAGATGCCTTCTTCCTCTTCGCCGTCGAGGGGAATGCAGCGGATGGTGGCCTTTGTGTCTTCCTTGATTTTCTCCTCTGTTTCGGTTGTGCCGTCCCAGTGGCAGAGGAAGAAGCCGCCGTCCTCGATTTTTTCCTTGAACTCGTCGTAGCTGTCGCACTTGTAGGTGCGTGCCTGCTGCATCTTGAGTGCCTTGTTGTATAGGTTGGTCTGAATGTCCTCGAGGATGGTGACAACCTGGTCGGAGATGCCGGCGAGCTGAAGCTCTTCCTTCTCGAGAGTGTCGCGGCGCATGAGCTCGACGGTGCCTTTCTCCACATCCTTGGGGCCGATGACGAGACGCACGGGCACGCCCTTAAGCTCATAGTCGGCGAACTTGAAGCCGGGACGGCGGTTGTCGGCGTCGTCATATTTCACGCTCACGCCCTTGGCGGCAAGCTCTTCGAGGATGGGGGTAACTTTCTCGGTGATGGCGGCAAGTTGCTCGGCATTTTTGTAGATAGGCACGATAACGACCTGAATGGGAGCGAGATGGGGAGGAAGCACGAGGCCGTTGTCGTCGGAGTGGGTCATGATGAGCGCGCCCATAAGACGTGTTGAAACGCCCCATGAGTTGGCCCATACATATTCGGGCTTGTTCTCCTTGTTGGCGAAAGTAACGTCGAAAGCCTTGGCGAAGTTCTGTCCGAGGTTGTGCGAGGTGCCGCTTTGGAGGGCCTTGCCGTCCTGCATCATGGCTTCGATGGTATAGGTGTTGAGTGCGCCGGCGAAACGCTCGTTGGCTGTCTTGACGCCGATGATGACGGGCATCGCCATATATTTTCTTGCGAATTCGGCGTAAAGGTTGATCATCTGCACGGTGCGAGCCTGCGATTCCTCGGCTGTGGCGTGGGCGCAGTGGCCTTCCTGCCAGAGAAATTCGGAGGTGCGGAGGAACATGCGGGTGCGCATTTCCCAGCGCATTACGTTGGCCCACTGGTTGCAGAGCACGGGGAGGTCGCGCCATGAGTGAATCCAGTTTTTGTAAGTGCCCCAGATTATGGTCTCGGAAGTTGGTCTAACGATGAGTTCCTCTTCGAGACGGGCCTCGGGATCAACAATCACGCCCTTGCCGTTGGGGTCGTTTTTGAGACGGTAGTGGGTCACCACCGCACATTCCTTAGCGAAGCCCTCTACATGCTCGGCCTCGCGGCAAAGAAACGATTTGGGTATGAGCAGGGGAAAGTAAGCGTTCTTAACTCCGGTTTCCTTAAACATGCGGTCGAGTGTCTGCTGCATTTTTTCCCAGATGGCATAGCCGTAAGGCTTGATAACCATGCAGCCGCGAACAGCCGACTGCTCGGCGAGGTCAGCTTTGACTACCAGCTCGTTATACCAGTTGGAATAATTTTCCGACCTCTTTGTGAGGCCCTTTAATTCTATTGCCATTGATGTGATTATGTAAATTCTAAAAGATTTGACTCGATTATTCGGCAAAATTACAAAATTTTCGCGTGTTAGCCAATAGCATATCTCTGTCAAAGTTAAGATTAAGAAAAGATACTGATAACTTTTCGTAACCTTGCTTGTTGTAATTAATATAATATCAGCTATGCCCGTATCCAGTCCAGACAAGTCATCACAGGAAAAAAGCGTTTCCGTTTCCGGCAAACAGACAGATGCAGCCGTGAACGGTGGTGCCGATTTCGCCAGACGGCGGCAATCGCGTCTGCTGAGATTCAGAATATGGTTGCGCGACAATGTGCCAGATGTATGGGCCGTGTATTTCATGGCGGTGGTTGTGGGAGCCGTAACGGGTTTCGCCGCCTTCCTGCTCAAATGGCTTATTTCCCTTGTTATGGGCCTGCTGACGGCGGGCATGGACGCAGCGGGTGCCAACTGGATACTGTTACTTTATCCCATCTTAGGACTTCTGCTCACCGGCATATTTGTGCGCTATATCATCAGGACCGATATCAGCCACGGCGTTTCGCGCATACTGAAACACCTGAAAAGCAGGCGGTATAAATTTAAATTCAAGGCCACCTTCGCGCCCATCATAGGCACGTCGATAACCTTAGGCTGCGGCGGATCGGCCGGTGCCGAGGGCCCTATAGCCTATACCGGCGCCGCGATAGGCAGCAACTTCGGGCGTTTCCTCGGTTTCAGACCCGAGATGATGTATATAATGATAGGGTGCGGCACGGCGGCGGGAATTTCGGGCATTTTCCGCGCTCCCATAGGTGGCTTCCTCTTTACACTCGAGGTGCTGAGGATGCATTTCTCGACTATCTCCGTCATGGCATTGCTGTCGTCGTCGCTCACGGCCTATTTCGTCACCTTCCTTATGATGGGCCGCGGACTCGACCTGCCTTTCCCGGGGATACACAATTTCGACGAAAGTCTCACCTGGTGGTATATAGCCCTGGCCCTTTTCTGCGGCCTCTATTCGCTCTATTACTCAAAGGTGATGGACGTGATGACAAACAAGGTGTTTAACCGCATGAAAAATCCTTGGCTTAAAAACATACTCGGCGGAGTGATAATCTCGGTATGCGTCTTTCTCTTTCCCACACTCTACGGCGAAGGCTACGGGGCGATGGGGCGGCTGCTTGAAGGCGATTTCGCCAGCCTGGTCGACGGCAGTCTGCTGCATCCTTTCAGCGGCACATGGCAGCTGGCGCTTGTTGCAATGGGAATATGGCTCTGCAAGCCTTTCGCATCGGCGGCGGCAAACAGTGCGGGAGGAGTGGCCGGAGACTTCGCGCCCACGTTATTTGCCGGAGCGATCGTGGGCCTGTTCTTCGCGCTGGCTATAAACTCGGTGTTCGGAGAAAATCTGCCGGTCACCGACTTTGCCTTCTTGGGCATGGGGGCCGTAATGGCGGGAGCCGTGAGGGCTCCGCTGATGGCCATGTTTATCACTGTGGAGATGACAGGCTGCCAGACCCTTTTCTTCCCCATGTTTTTCGTTACGGCGATTTCCTATTGCGTGGTGAGGATGATAGCCACCAAGGATTTCTACTCCCTGCGCCACCGCGACAAAACCTTTTTCGGAAAAGTATAATCAAATAATGTTATTTTATCCATTGCCGAGTTCAAGCTGATTTTTAACAAGGTTATAATAAGTTTTTTTGAGCTCTATCAGTTGCGCATGGGTGCCTTGCTCCACAATACGACCTTTATCGAGCACCACAATATTATCCGCATCTTTCACAGTCGAGAGTCTGTGGGCTACAACGATTACTGTACGGCCTCGGTAAAATTCAGAAAGATTTTCTACAATGCATCGTTCGTTTTGGGCGTCGAGTGAATTGGTGGCTTCGTCGAGAAATATGAAATCGGGTTTCCTTTACAAATGGAAACTGCATCGGCTTGATAATTATATTGATTACATTGCATGGACGCTCTCGTCATAGCGGAGAGATGTTCCTTTAACATTTACCTTTATATCTTTTTTGCCGCTTCTGAAGAACCATGTGACACCAAGGTTGAAATCTTCTACAGGAGATGTGGATTTTAGAGAATATTTTCTGTCGCCGGTCAACTGAGTGACTTTCCTTCTCTGTCTTAATGGCGTGAATGATATCCTTATCTGGAGGTCATCATTAAAAAGTTTCTTATACGCCCCGCATTCAATGCGGTAAACCGTGTGGAGTTTTCTGTCGTAATAGCTTAATGTCGGCTCATAATCGGCAAACAGGGAGGCTCCCCATCCATTTTTGAAGTTGAGCGAGTTGGACCAGCTATAGTATTGTCTGAATCGAGTGCCGTAATATCCGGTGCCCGCTATGATGCTGTTTTCCTTTGTCCAAGCCAAGTAACCGCCTATTTTCATAGTCCATACGCCGAAGAAAGTGGGATTATAATAGGCATTGAAAAAGTAGCTGTTTTCCGTTCCTCCATTTATCGGTTTTGAATAAACTATATTTGAGCCTTCTTCAAAATTATTTTCCCATTGAATAATATTGCTGCTGTGCGTGTAAGAGAACCGGAATGTGAATTTGCTGTTTAGCAGAGACAGACCGACCGCAATATTATTTTCGGTGGACGCTTTGAGCGAGCGGTTGCCGGTGTAATAGGCAAATGGCGAAGTCCAGACCTTTTTCTCAGAGACGGCATCGTATGGTACATTATCGAGGTTATGGCTGTAGTTGAGGTCAAGCGTATGGTTTCCGCGTTGACCGAAAGGCATGGAGAGCTGCACCGACGGGTTGACGGCATTTTGAGTATAGGACTTCTCATTGTCGACCTTTAAATAATTAAGCTGCCAGTTCAGCCCGGCATAGTATCTTATTTTCCCGAAAGAACCGCTGAGGGAAGCGTACGGCATTGGCGTGCGGGATACGATTCTTTGTCTGTCAACTGCGATACAGTTGATAAGCGGATTTAATTCTTCAGTGTTGTTGTGGAGATTGGTCGTTTTGTAAACGCCTCCTATATTCATGTTTATATTGTCGTTGAATTTGTGGAAATAATCAGCCTTGAGCTGCCATAGATTGGCCATCTGCGACCTGCGGCGCCCGGTATAAGATCCGACTGTCTGTTCCTCCGGAGAAGCAGGGAAAAAGTGCTGGTTCAGGTCAAAGTTGCGGTTCATCATTTCCGCCGACATTACGAGCCGGTCACCGTTGTCGTTCAATGTCCCGGTGTAATTAACTGAAAATACGTTTTTGGAATTGTTTTGTTTTCGGCAGCAATGTCAACTGATGGGTGTCGGTGTCATCAAAACGCGTCCGTTTATTTAGAAAATCAGAAAACCAATAGAATCCTACATTGTGGTTTTTGTTGAACTCATAATTTATTGAGAAATTGTTCTGAAACCTCATGCCTTTGTCTTTCTGACGGGTGTTTGTGACTTCCTTTCCAGTCTCATAGGAAAAACATTCTCTGGTCCATTCGCTAAAATTAAACCATCTGTAATATGGCGCTTCATATATGCTTAATTTGCCTATTCGGGCGCGAACAGCACCGTTCAGACCGGCACTTTCAGCTCCGGCCTTTCTAAGCACAAGACCCGAGCCACCGAGGGAACCATATAAGCCGTTTTCGGGAGCTTTTTTGAGCTTAATCGCTATAATGCCTCCTCTATTTTCCGACAGATAACCAGCCCCTGAGATATACTGAACATTTATGGATTCGATATATTCGCCGGGGATGTTTTCAAGTTCCGTCAAATCATATACTTTTCTGCCGTTAATAAATATTCTTTTGTCGATTGACGTAACATTAGGTATAAACTGAAGCAACTCTATTGAGTTTTTGCCTTTGGCTATTTTCTGGTTTGCCATATTTATCCGGTAGCCCAAAGCATTATGGGTGACGTTTGATGCCGTTACTACCAGTTCATCAAGGTTGACTGTTTTTATAGAGTCTTGCTTTGTGACCTTAAGGGAGTCCGGTCCTGCTGCCGAAGCAGATAGGCTCATAAATAATACTATTATGGCAGTGGATATTATAGAAACAATCTTAATCATAATAAAAAAATTGAGAATAGTTTGCCGGTTTATTTAGGGATATTTTCTGAATATCCCTAAGTAAATAGAAGAACTTTATGCAACCGTTCCGGCATCGCAGCTTGTGCAAAAGCAATTATAGTTAAGGATGTCAGTGCCTTGGGATTCTGAACTACAATTAATGTTTACAGTGACTCCGCTGTCACATACATCAATGTCTTTTGATTGAACTGAAAAACCTCCGGTAAGTTTCCCTTTTTCATCGGAAGTGAGTTTTTTTAAATGTGTCCATAAACTATAAAAATTAAGGATTGAAAAAATATAATTTGTCATTGCAGGAAATAATACAAATAATTTTACTGGACTTTTCCCTGGAATGACTATGTTGCAAAGATAATATAAAAAATCAATAAGTAATAAAAATATTTAAATTTTTTTATTTTATTGTTCGATGATTTTTAAGGATAAAGCTATTGACCTGTTTATGTGTGATGCCAATACATAAAAAGAAGAAAATAGTATGGTTGTTGATGATGCCTGTTAAGCATTCCCGGATCAAACCGGAAATTCATCAAATTTAATCCCGGTTAATAAAATGTCAAATTTGATATGTAGAGATATACTCTAAAATAAAAGCCTCTGCTTCTTAGGACGCTGGTCGATTCGCGAAGCCGGAATTGATGATACGTTATTTCTTCAAACGGGCGTTTGCTTCGCGGATTATGGAGGTGGTTGTGGTGTCGGAAGAGAATACCGAGTATAGGCCCTGAGGCTCCTGTGCCGGGTCGCCGGTATAAGGGTCGCCGGGGTGCCAGGTTTCGTGAACAGGAGTCACTACGCCGCCCCAGCCCCAGAAGTTGGCGCCGTTGACTGCACCGTTGGCTTTTACAGCATCGAGTACGGTCTTATAATAAATGTCGCGTAATTTTACAGGCGTGCCCGTAGCGTAGGCAAGGCTGTCACGCGGGAAGCCAAACTCTTCTATGACAAGCGGTTTTGAAGTCTTGGCTCTGTGTACGTCGATGTATTCGATGGTCTGGTCGATGCCGTCCTGAAATGTGCCGTCGAGGTTGTCGCGTTTCACCCAGTTCCAGTTCATGGGCCAGATATGGATAAGGGCATAGTCGATGGCAGGGTTGTTGTGTATTTCGGCCCACAGCTCAAGGTCGCCCTCGCAACCGTTGTAGCCTTCGCTGCCGGTGGATACGAGGTGGTTTTTGTCGATTGATTTTATAAGTTTTGCCGATGAGATGAGCCAGTCCTTGAATTTACCGGCATTTTTGCGGTCGAAACTCCTGGGCTCGTTTGAGATCTGCCAAGCCATGATGGCGGGGCTTTCGCTGTAAGGCTTGCCCGTTATGGTGTTAACGCGGCTCACAACTTTGCGCACATGGTCCTCATACATTTTCAGGGCCTTGGGCTCGGTAATGAACTGCGAGGCATATTTTGTATAGGCTTTGTAATCTTTAGAGGGCAGGGGAGCTTCGGGATATCCGGCCCATTCGAGATATGTGCCGTAACCGCCGCTCCATTCCCAGGAGTTGGTGAGGTAAATCACGGCCCTCATGTCGCGCTTTTCAAGCTCGGCGAGGAGATAGTCGAGGCCGACGAATACATTCTCGTCATATACTCCGGGGCTTGTCTGAAGGTTCGGCTCTATATGGCAATCAATGCGACGGTCGCCTTCGCCTCCGGCAAGCACGCGTAGATTGTCGATGCCGAGAGCCTGCAGAGAATCGAGTTCACGGCCAAGACGCTCACGGTCGCCGGCATCGGTCTTTGAGCCGAGCAGAGGCCCGTACCAGAAATTGGTGCCTATATATCTGTAGGGCTTGCCTCTGAGGATGAATTCGCCGTCGTTTACGGTTACGAAGCCTTTGTCGGCCGGTGTGGCGGCAAAAGCTAAAAATGGAGAGAGTATAAAGAGAAGAGTATTTACTATAAATCTTAATCGCATGACTTATAAAAACTTAGGTGGTTGTTCCGTAATCTGTGATTTTGGCCTATTATGGTATGAGATTCTTACGCTTCTGCAAAGGTAATGAAAAATTCAGATATTGAAATGATTCAGACATGATAAAGGGACCGATTAAATCACCTGACTTTGCGAAAAGTGAAAGGCATGCGGTTCAAAAAATAAATGTTTTTCTTGTTAAATTTGTAGATTGAATTAAAAAACGATAAAAGAACATGAAACATAAAGAAAAAGTTACGGTGCTCGACACCAAATTATATCCGGAATATCGGCAGCAGTATTGCGCCAATCCCTGTTCCGGGAAGTGCCCTGTATATAATAAGGGAGATGAGTTCGTTTTCTTCCGCGATGACGAGCGTGACGACTATTGGCATTGCGGTCTGAACACCCTCGTAAAAACAGACGGCAATTCAGATGAAGTTGCAGGAGGTCCGAAAAAGCCGTTCTGCGCCGAGGCTTGGTACGCCATATCACGTTACATCTACACCGGCTTGCAGGGCGGTTTGATAATGAAAGGCTGGATGCGCAACGAGAATACCATGATTGCCTGCTGCAATGACGGTACGCGCCCCGTCATCTTCAGAATTGAGCGCATCGACTATGAATGATTTACAATCTCTTCATATTCCTTGCGGTGGGACATCACCTTCTTCATATTTGTCTGCGCCCATTCCGTAAGCTGCTGAATAAGCGGAAGAAGAGATTTGCCGACATCGGTAAGCCGGTATTCGACTTTTGGGGGTACAACGGCATACACTTTTCTGTCGATGAAACCGTCGGCTTCAAGTGTGCGAAGTGTTGAGGACAGCACTCTTGATGACACATCAGGAATCAATCTGCTGAGTTCGTTGAACCTGACAACGCCCTGCTCTCCGATGATAAGCACAGTAAGGAGTGCCCACTTGTTTCCAAAACGGGCGATGACATTTCTCACCGGGCACATTTCTATGATTGAGCCTGTTTCTTCTTTCCTTTTCATAATTCGGTATAGTTACTTTTAAATGCAAAGTTAGTTATAAAATCCGATATATCGACATTGAGTCGATGAATCACCGGGCAGAACGTGAAAAAGTGATTCTATGATAAATTTTTTTCTTCCTGATAATCAGCAAAACCGATAAAAAGGTTACTATGGGCTAAAAATGTAACTTCTTGACAAACGGGTGACTATATTGTAACTTTGCAGTCGGGAAACGATAAATACTAATTTTATGAAACAGATTCAGACAATCGAAAAAGGCGCGAACTTCCGCGCGGCAAACTTCGGCAAACTTGCCGACATCAAGGATTATGTTCTCGAACTCGGCCCTGAAATCAAGATACCCGGGAAGGTGTTCGGCGGTCAGGCTGTAGGTGCAACTGGTGGCGAGTTCTCTTTTCAGGTGTTCGCTCCCGGTCAGGAAACCGGATTCTTCCACACCCATGAGAATCATGAGGAGCTCTATTTCTTCCTCAAAGGCAAAGGAGAGTTTCAGGTTGACGGCAAGGTATTTCCCGTTGAGGAAGGCTCTGTAGTCCGCGTGGCTCCTGACGGTCGTCGCAGCGTGCGCAACAACGGCACAGAACCCCTTGTGATGCTCTGCGTGCAGTATC
>CAYZFL010000046.1:6106-14909 GCA_964477785.1 uncultured Bacteroides sp. | reverse complement strand
ATTGTTATTGCCTTGGAGTTGACCTCATGGATGAGCATGTTTGCCAGGGTGAGATATGTAATGGCATCGGTATCCTGGGAGCCGTTGTAATAGTCGGAGTAAGAGCCGAAGTTCTGCCCGAGACCGTGACTGTAGTAGAGCATGGAGGTGACGCCGTCGAAGCGGAAGCCGTCGAATTTAAACTCCTCAAGCCAGTATTTGCAGTTTGAGAGCAGGAAGTGAATCACCTCGTTCTTGCCGTAGTCGAAGCATAGCGAGTCCCAGGCGGGATGTTCGCGTCGCGGGCCGGAATGGAAATAAAGGTCGGGGGTGCCGTCCTGGAGTGCGAGACCTTCCGTCACATTTTTAACGGCATGAGAATGTACGATATCCATAATCACGGCAATGCCGCGCTGATGTGCGTCGTCGATGAGTGCGCGGAGCTCGTCGGGAGTGCCGAAACGGCTCGAAGGCGCGAAAAAGCTCGAGACATGGTAACCGAAAGAGCCGTAATAGGGATGCTCCTGCACGGCCATGATTTGTATGGCGTTGTAGCCGTCGGCGTCGATACGGGGAAGCACTTTCTGACGGAATTCCTCGTATGTGCCCACGCCCTCGCGTTCCTGGGCCATTCCTATGTGGCACTCGTAGATAAGCAGGGGCCGCACGTCGGGCGTGAAACTCCTGACTTTCCACTGATAAGGCTTCTCAGGCTCGTTTACCTTTGCCGAGAAAATATGGCTTTCTGGATCCTGCACCACAAGATTGGCGTAAGCGGGTATACGCTCGCCTTCGCCGCCGGGCCATCTCACAAGAAGTTTGTATAACATTCCGCTGCCTATGGCCTCGAGATTGAATCGCCCCTCCCAGACGCCGTTGCCAATGAGTTTCAATGCGTAATCGTCGCGCGGTTTCCAATCGTTGAATTCACCTATGAGATAAACTTCGGTTGCATTTGGCAACCATTCGCGGAATACCCATGCGGTCTCTTCGCGGTGAAGACCAAAGTATTTGTAGCCATTGGCAAAATCCTTGAGCTTGCTCACGCCTGCACCCTCGGGCATCAGCTCTGCGAGTTTGCGCAGCACGTCCTGATGACGGCCCTCGATTGCGTCTGCGTAAGGAGCCAGCCAGGGGTCGTTTTTAAGGAGACCCAGCTTGCGCGGACGACGCGCCGCAACTTTGGCCGGTTTTGACGCGGCTTTGAGCGCGTTAGTCTCTTTTGCTGCGGGAAGTGCCTTGGGCGACTTGGCTGCCTTGATGGCCTTTACCGCTTTTTCGGGCTTTTCGGGCTTTGAAGCCGCTGTTTTCTTAGCTGTTTTTACAGTCTTTGCGGCTTTTGAGGAAGATGAGGTTTCGGATTTTTTTGCCATTTGACAAAGTGTTTTATGTTAAAGGGCGCGTCGCTAAAAATGGCTCTGCGCTTTTTACCAAGTTTAATCAGACAAACTTAATAAAAAACGCGGAGACATGAAAATTTTAGAGCGAAAAACGTGTATCGCTATCGATTAAATCAATCGTCGGGGTTGAGGGGCATGTAGTGCTGGTAGGGATGGTCGCATCCGGGACAAACTTTGGGAGGCTCGGTGCCTTCGAAGATGAATCCGCAGACCTGGCACTGCCATTTGATGGGATGGTCGCGATGCCATACTGTACCGTCCTTGACCATCTTGAGGTAACGCAGGAAACGTTTGCGATGGAAGTCCTCGACGGTAGCGATTGCGCGGAAGTGAGAAGCGATATCTGCAAAGCCTTCCTTCTCGGCCACGGCGGCTGCGTTGGTGTAAAGCTCAACGCCCTCATAGAGCTCTTCCTTGGCGGCGATTTCGAGGTTCTCGGCGGTTGTGCCAATGATGCCTGCGTCGACACTCATGGGAACCTCAACGGCACCTCCTTCAAGCATCTTGAAGAATACTTTTGAATGGATAAACTCATTTGCGGCAGTTTCGTTGAAGATTGTTTCCAAGGGGAAATAATTCTCTTTGGCGGCCTGCTTTGCATAGTAGGTGTAACGGGTATACGCCGTTGACTCGGCCAAATAGGCTATGACCAGATTTTTCTCGGTCTGTGTGCCTTTGATACTTTTTTCAGCCATAATATTGTCTTTTATAAATTATTGCTATTTCTAAGTTTTTAGTATTAAAACAACAAACCGTGGGCTTAAAAAGTTTTCGGGCCGGCACATAAAGTATGGCCGGCCCGAGAATACCGATTTAAAATATAAGCAGAATTAAAGATCTTCCTCGATAGAGAATTCCTCGTCGTCGACTTCGAGGCCCGAGGTGTCGAAGGCTGCGTTGTCGCCGATTTCTTCGGCGGCCGGCTCCTCGGCCGGCTTTGGAGCGGGTTTGCCCTGACGCTCGTTTGCCTTCATGGCGTCCATGATTGCTGCTTCCAGCTCGTCGGCCAGTTCGGGATTGTCGTCGATCATCTTCTTGGCAGCCTCGCGGCCCTGGGCGAGCTTCGAACCATTGTAGCTGAACCATGAGCCGCTCTTCTGTATCACGTTGTAGAGCACGCCGAGGTCGATGATTTCGCCCGAACGGCTGATGCCCTCACCAAACATGAGGTCGAGCTCGGCTTTGCGGAAGGGAGGTGCAACCTTGTTCTTCACAACTTTGATGAGAGTGTGACGGCCGATCACATTGTCACCCTCCTTGAGAGGCGTTTTTGCACGGATGTCGATTCGCACAGAAGCATAAAATTTGAGGGCGTTACCTCCGGTAGTGGTTTCTGCCGGGCCAAACATCTGACCTATCTTCTCGCGAAGCTGGTTGATGAAGATACAGGTGGTGTTGGTGCGCGAAATGGTAGCCGTGAGCTTGCGCATCGCCTGCGACATGAGGCGAGCCTGGAGGCCCATGTTGCGGTCACCCATGCCGCCTTCGATTTCATTCTTGGGGGTAAGAGCTGCGACAGAGTCAACAACCACGATGTCGACGGCCGACGAGCGGATGAGCTGCTCGGCGATTTCGAGCGCCTGCTCGCCGTTGTCGGGCTGTGCCATAAGCAGATTGTTGGTATCCACTCCAAGTTTTTCGGCATAGAAGCGGTCGAAAGCGTGCTCGGCATCGATTATGGCTGCCACGCCGCCGGCCTTCTGGGCCTGGGCGATGGCATGGATGGCGAGTGTGGTCTTACCCGATGACTCCGGACCGTAGATTTCGATGATTCGTCCACGGGGATAGCCGCCCACGCCAAGAGCATAGTTAAGGCCTATCGAACCGGTGGGTATCACCTCGATATCTTCAATGGCATCTTCGCCGAGACGCATCACTGCACCGCGGCCGTATGCCTTTTCTATTTTAGACAGAGCCTGTGCAAGCGCTTCCTGACGGGCTTTGTTCACGTCTTTTTCTCCAGTAGCCTTTTTCTTTGTGGCTTTTTCTTTCTTTTCCATATATTCGTTTTTTAGTATTCTGTTTTACAAAGCTTTCCGGAGTTTAAGAATATTATCTTTTTTCTCTTCCGGTAATGCAAAGTTAGGCTTCATAAGTGCCTTTAGCAATCACATCACAGTTAAGTGATGTTAAATCAGATTTTTTTATCACACTCTTATCAACTTTTTTATTGCCGGAGATGTTATATCTACAAACAGCAAGAATTACTTTTTCCA
The DNA here is from genome assembly GCA_964477785.1 of uncultured Bacteroides sp. Lineage (GTDB taxonomy): Bacteria > Bacteroidota > Bacteroidia > Bacteroidales > Muribaculaceae > CAG-873. The sequence goes on along the minus strand of CAYZFL010000046.1, from coordinate 11,314 downwards.
TTGCAAGAAATGTGATAATGATTGGTTTATTATTTAACGTGGAGATACCGTGACGGCATCTCCACGTTGTTTATAGCCATCCGGAATAAAAAATCCCGCGTCGCAGGCCCGTTTCGAGAGCCTTTGCGACGGGTGTTTTTCACATGTCAGGGCGTGACGTTGCCGGTGATTTTCAGCGTAGTCTTGTTTTTCTTTTTTCCCTAGGTGATGATGTTGACCGTTATATTTTTAGACACATATCCTTTCTGTCCGCGAGGTACGAAGGTTACGCGCACCATACCTGTCTGACCGGGCTTGATGGGTTCTTTGGTCCATACCGGGCGCGTGCAGCCGCACGAAGCTTTAGCCCCTACGATGAGAATGGGCGAGGAAGATGTGTTTGTGAAGTTGAATTCATGTACCACGTTGGGGCCGTCGTGCCTCACGGTGCCGAAGTCGTAGCTTGCAAAATCGACCTTAAAATCGGCCGACTTTTCCTTATCGTTTTTCTCTGACAACGAGACAGTAGCCGATTCAGTAGGTGCAGCGTTGCCTGTCAGGGGCATCGCAAGACCCAGGCCTAAAGCCACAAAAAGGATATTCAAGGAGAGATTTGTATGTTTCATTTTTGCTGAGATAATTTTTTGAAATAGAAATCAAGCACATCTCGGGCGGCAGTGAAGGAGCTACGGCGGTTGGCCAGCACCTGATTCTCGGCTCTTTCGAGAAGCGACTCAATTTCGGGATCGTTATAAAAATTAGAACGCAAATGGTCGTTTATTGTTTCGTACATCCAGTAACGGGCCTGTTCGCGGCGTTTTGCGTCGAAATAACCGTTCTTCTTCACAAACTCGAAATAACGGTCGATCATATCCCAGACTTCGGTGATGCCGAGCTCGAAGTAACCCGAATAGGTAAGCACTTCGGGCGACCAGCCGGACTCTGTTGGCGGAAAGAGATGGAGAGCCGAGCGGAACTGAGCCTGGGCCAGCTTTGCACGGTCGATATTGTCGCCGTCGGCCTTGTTGATCACGATACCGTCGGCCATTTCCATTATACCGCGCTTGATTCCCTGCAGCTCATCGCCTGTGCCGGCAAGCTGAATGAGCAGGAAGAAGTCGACCATAGAGTGAACGGCAGTCTCGCTCTGACCTACGCCCACGGTCTCGACGAAGATATTGTTGTATCCGGCAGCCTCGCAGAGCACGATTGTCTCACGGGTCTTGCGGGCAACCCCGCCAAGTGAACCGGCGCTTGGAGAAGGGCGTATAAATGCGTTGGGGTGAACCGAAAGCTTCTCCATACGGGTCTTGTCACCTAAGATAGAGCCCTTTGTGCGCTCGCTCGAGGGATCGATTGCGAGCACCGCCAGTTTGGCCGAGGGATCTTTGAGCACATGAAGACCGAAAACATCGATTGAGGTAGACTTGCCCGCACCGGGAACGCCCGTGATGCCTATGCGGCGTGAATTGCCCGAATGAGGCAGACATTTCTCAATCACCTCCTGGGCGCGGGCGTAGTGCTCGTGGTTAAGACTCTCGACAAGGGTCACGGCACGGCTGAGGGTGGTGACATCGCCTTTTAATATTCCTTCAACAAGCTCGCCGGCCTCGGGAAGAGGCTTGCGCTTCTTAATTTTCAGATAAGGGTTTACCACGGGCGGCTGCTTTACGCCGCTGTTGACGGTGAGTCCGCTGTACTGCTCGTCGTTTTCGGGATGCTCAATCTGTGTTGCCATTCTTCAATGGTATTTATATGGTTTGGCTTTGTTTTATTGTTAAAGAGATACAAAGTTAAGAATCAAACGCCGTAAGGGCAAATATTTTTGTTAAATTAACGTGCTCTAAGCTTAATATCCTCAATATTTAAGGTATGGATAATCAGAGCGGATAATAAGGTCGGAAACCTTGCGTGCCTTTAGCAAAGCGTCCTTTGTTTCGTCGCTAAGATTGCCGTGAACACGGCCTCCGGCATCGAGGCTCCCGTTTACTTTGTATCTGAATATACTGTGACCGAGCCCTTTTCCTACTGAATCTCCACCCATAAGATCTATGATTGAAGGATACACGTCGATCTGCCCCATTGCGCCGGAATACTTGCCTTCCACTCCGCCATTGATTACCATAAGCACTATCGGCGAGTAAAAAGGATAGACTTCCGCCGACTGCGGGTTATCGGGAACCACCTTAAACTCATGGTCGGAAGCAATCACAATCACAGAATTTTCATAAAGCCCGACCCGCTTAAGCCCTGCGAAGAATTCGCTTAACTGAATATCAAAGAAATGCGTGGCCGAATTATAATTTGCCACTTCAGACGGCTGACCGGCTTCACTGAACTCGGCACTATAATCAAATCCTTTCTGAAGGTAGGGGAAGTGCATCGAAAGAGTGGTTATTTCAGCCATGAAAGGCTGCTTCATAGTCTTCATGCGGTCGAGAGCATAGGAGAAAACCGCACGGTCATCACCAATTACATCCGGGTCAATTCCGGCTGCAAGAAATGAATCCTTGTCGTAGATTATCTCATAACCGTATGCCGCCGATGATTCGCGATGGCGCCAGACGGTGGATGATTCGCAGATAAATTCCACGGAGTTTTCACGCTTCAAAATCTCAGGTAGTCCGACAAAATTCTTATTGTCGGCAAACTTCAGTATAGCCGAGCCATTTTCAAGAGGCAAAAGGCCCGAGTTATATATCATTTGCCCGTCGGATGATCCTCCGGCCCTAATCTGCGTAATCATGTCGAGGCAATAAAATGTACCGGGCGATGAAATTAAGGAGTCCAGAGTGGGAGTCACGCTGCGACCGTTGACACGCTTGCCCACGGCTTCGCTGTTTAGCGATTCCACTATTATGAATATCAGATTTTTATCACGGTTTGCTGAGAAATCTGGTACACTGTCGGCCGGTTCAAAAACATCCTTGCCGCTTCTTTTGAGATATTCCTCTATTTCAGCTTTCTGCGACTCGCTGAGCGTGAGATGATGTGGCTGCAAAAGTTCTATTGCCTGGGCAAGAAGGTATCTCGAAAATCCTCCCATCTGAAAATAACCCACATTACTGCCGGTCTCCGAATAGTATCTTTTAAAAACTTCTCCGTAAGAGATATTATATGATGCGCCTTTAAGATACCACGCCCTGTTGCGGGCCACCTGCGCGAGCACTCCGCTGAATCCTATTATTATCGAAACAAGGAAAATGAGCAGCCTTGGTTTCCAGCCAAGTGTGTGACGGTGATGCCTGAAATAAAAAATATAGGCCGCCGTATAAATCAGTGAAACAAACACTATCCACGTTTCGGTCGAGCCCCAAAGAGGGCCGATTGAGCCGAATACAAAGCCGTTGAAATTCTCGGATACAAAGGCCTGCGATAATGAAAGCATATCATGCCAGTACTTGAAATACAAAGCATTGGCTATCAGCAGCAGACTCAGCGCCCAAAGCAAGGGCACTGTCCAGTATTTATATTTTCTTGGCAAAAGCCAGAAGGGCAGAGTGAGGAAGGCTAGGTCCTTGGGGATTAAAATCATATATCCTTTAAGGTCACGCACGACGCCGGTTCCTAAACCCGCGAGTGTTACAGCTACGGCAATGCAAAGAGCCCACACGAGCCACATCAGGAAATCGCCTTTTACAAGAAAGTAGCGAATTTTTTTCCAGGCATTTAATATTTGTGGCTTTAAAGGCATTTCAGAGCACGTGTTTTCCTATAAGAGATTTCACTTCCTTGAACTGGAAGCCGAGACGCCGCCGATCGTCGGTCTGAAGCACAAGAGTGCCGTCGGGCAAAACATCTTCTATCGAAGCCAGGATATCCTCTCCCGTGGCCGTAATTTTATAGGGATAAAAACCCGGATACCTCCACAGGCGACAAAAAAATTCAGTTTTACGGCTCTCATAGTCATGGGAATCGATTTCTTTGAGCCGTAGCTGAAGAATTTGTGAGACTTCGAGCACCGACTTTTCGAGGTCATATTCCATGCCGGTGAGCATGGCGAGGGAAACAGGATTGGGAGCATCGGAACGGAACTCCTTCTGGTTGATATTTATGCCCACACCAAGCGACGAGCGCGAAATATTGCCGCCGGAAACCGAATTTTCAATCAGGATGCCGCAGATTTTCATGTCATCGACATAAATATCGTTTGGCCACTTCACCTTCACCCTGCCGCAAAGTTTTTCGTGAGATTCGAGCCATTGCGCGATTGCCGTGGCGCAGGCCATCGAGACCTCAAACTGACGCGAAGCCGGCAACTGCGCCGGATAATAAACCATTGAAAACGAGAGGTTCTTGCCAGGTTCGGCTTCCCATTTGTTTCCGCGCTGTCCACGGCCTGCGGTCTGCTCACGGGCTGCTACGACGTCGAAATTGTCCATTTCGCGGCAGTTTACCTCCTGCGAAGTGGACAGCGATGATTCAAGCCAGATTATGCGGCTCATTCTTCAGGCAGATAAGAGACTTTAACGTGGCGCGACTTGTCGTCGTTTACTGTGATTTCGACGTTCACGGCCTCTTCGGGCAGTACATCCTCGGCCACCTGAGGCCACTCGATAAGACAGAGGGCCCCGCAGTCGAGGTAATCTTCGAGGCCAAGATCAAGAGCCTCGGCGAGATTTTTAAGTCTGTAAAGATCAAAGTGATATATCAGTTCGGCTGTAGTTTCCGAGCGATATTCGTTGACGAGGGCGAAAGAAGGCGAGGATGTCTCCTCCTCATCCACGCCAAGCACACGGCAGATGGCCGAGATGAGTGTGGTCTTCCCGGCACCGAGTTCGCCGGTAAAAGTCGCCACGTTGCTGTAACCCAAAAGGTTGACTATCTCTTTCGCTGCCTTTTCGAGGCTTTCAGCCGATGCGTCGGCCATGATTATTTCTTTTGTCCGTTTTTCCATTACGATGAAGTATTATATGCTCGGCTTTTACTTAGGCCGGCTGCAAGATATTGATTTTATGATTGTTTTGGCGTGCATACCACAAGCGGCACAAGCATTTCCTCCATTGAAATGCCTCCGTGCTGGAAGGTGCCGTCGTAATACTGCACGTAGTGATTGTAGTTATTGGGATAGGCGAAGAAATCGCTGTCGGTCGCGAATATATATGTCGTTGAGACGTTTGGCGACGGCAGCCCGTAGGCCTGCGGACGCTTGATTTCGTAAACCTGACGGGGATTGTAGGCCAGATTCTTGCCTAATTTATAGCGGAGATTGGTGTTTGTGTTGCGGTC
>CAYZFL010000046.1:0-6096 GCA_964477785.1 uncultured Bacteroides sp. | reverse complement strand
CCACTTTTATGGGATTGTTGACGCGGATTGTGCCGTGGTCGGTCGTAAGCACTATCTTATAGCCTTTGGAGGCTATGCGGCGGAAAATCTCGAGGGCATTTGAGTGGCGGAACCACGACTGAGTAAGCGAGCGATAGGCGGCGTTGGTCGAGGCGAGCTCACGCATCATCTTAGAGTCGGTAGGCGCATGAGAGAGCATATCTATAAAGTTGAAAACTAAGATATTAAGCTCATTGCGCTCAATATTCGAGAAATCTCGCAACAGCTTCTCCGCCGCCTCGGAATCATTGAGCTTGGTATACGAGAACTTCCATTTCTTGCGGTAGCGCTCCAACAGTGTAGCCACGAGGGGCGACTCGTTGAGGTTCTTGCCCTCTTCGGAATCCTCGTCGACCCAAAGCTGAGGAAACATTTTCTCTATATCCCTGGGCATCAGACCCGAAAATATGGCATTGCGGGCATATTGTGTGGCGGTGGGAAGTATCGAGCAATAGGATTCTTCGTCGAAGTTGAAATAATCTGAGAGCAAGGGCTTTACCGTACGCCACTGGTCGAGGCGGAAATTGTCGATTACTACAAAAAATACCTTTTCGCCGTTTTCGAGCAAAGGGAAAACCTTGCGCGGCAGAATGTCGGGACTCATCAGCGGCCTGTCATCGCGCTCACCGTCGAGAATAAGGCCGGCCCAGTCGCCGTAACGCCTTATTACCCATTTGGCGAATTCCGAATTTGCCTCGGCGCGTTGCTGTTCAAGCATCTGCAGCATGCCCGAGTCTGACGATGACAGCTCTATTTCCCAATGCACGAGCAGAGAATATATCTCGCTCCATTCCTCAAGGGTGGACGCGCTGTTGATTTTAATGCCTATCGAGCCAAACTCCGAAGAATAGTCGCGGGTGGTCTTGGCCGTCACAAGTTCCTCGCTGTGAAGGAGTTTCTTTATGGCTATAAGAATCTGATTGGGATTCACCGGCTTTATGAGATAGTCGGCGATTTTACTTCCCACTGCCTGATCCATGATGTTCTCCTCCTCGCTTTTGGTAATCATCACCACCGGAATATGCGGCAGTATGAGCTTGATTTTCGCGAGGGTTTCGAGGCCCGAGAGGCCCGGCATGTTCTCGTCGAGGATTATCAGGTCGGGCGGACAGGTGCGGGCTATTTCAAGCGCATCCTCGCCGTTGTTTGCCGTCGTTACGTCATAACCCCTGTTTTTGAGGAAGAGGATATGGGGCTTGAGAAGGTCAATCTCATCGTCGGCCCAGAGTATGCGGTTTTGTATATTGTGGTTTGATGTCATTATGCTTTGCTTTTATTCTAAAACGAAATTCAGAACTCCTTTGTTAAAAGTCCGAAGCCAAAAACGTAATCAGTTTTTGAGCAGGTCGTCGTCGCCTTCAGAACCCTTTTCATAGTCGGGAATCTTCTTTTTCTGTTTCTTTTTGGGCTTTGGAGCAGGAGCCTTCTTTGCGGGAGTTTTCTTTGCCGGCTCCTGAACTTTCTTCTGGTCTGTCGCCTTATCTGCAACCTTTTCCTTCGCTGCCTTCTCCGGTTCTTTTGCTTTGACTGTTTCGACAGATTTTTGAGGCTGTGAAGGCTCTGCGCTCTGTGAAGGCTCTGATTTCTCTGTCTTTTCTGCTTTCTCTGCCTTCTCAGCTTCCTCTGCCTTCTCAGCTTCCTCTAAGTTTTCTTCAGTCACTATGGGCATTTCTTTGCGGTCGGCCTCCTCAAGGGTTTCTATCTCCTCTTTGGGTACGAGACCTTCCTGGGCATATTCATAATTTGCGCTGTCGAGGAAGTTGAAATACTGCTCGAAACTTGAGCCGGTGTCGAGCATCTCTTTGAAGTTTGCTGCCGAAATAATCACCGGCCTTACTTCCGCCGGTAGTTTTATCTCACCGTCGGCCGCCATGGTGCGTATATAATGCTCTACCTCGGGCATGTTGTCAAAGCCTTTGACTATCAACATTCCGAGACGTCCGAAGTTGAGTTGCTCAAGATCGAAATCCTTGACCACAAATGACTTGAAGTTAAACCTTGCTATGTCATAAAGAAGCTGATTAGACGAAACCTTGTCGGTGGGGAAAAGCAAGACAACATACTGCGGCGAGTCAGGATTAAGCTCGAATTTGGGCGCGTTTTCGTCGTTGGCGGGCAACGAGTCATTGCCAAGACGAATGTCCCAGATCATGCCGCGGAGATTTGTCTTTCCGTCGGTCTGAAGTTTGCGTCCTTTATTCAGGCCTTCGAGCCATGCCGAGGCGATTGGTGTGAGGTCGGTATCGGGATAGCGCTCGAGCAGGGACTTGATGCCCTCGCGGAATTTTTCAGGCTCTTTCTCAGGCACGTATGCCAGAGCGTTGAGGAACATAAACTTGGGCATTATCCGTGCCGTAGGATATTTGTCGGCCACGGTCTTGAAGTTGCGATGCACACCTTCGTTGTCATTTGCGAGATATGCCTCGTAGGTCTTCTCATAGAGAGCTTCCGTTTCGCTATCGATATTGCGCAGATTATCAAGATAATGCGGGTCTTTGAGAGCTTCGCCGTAAATCGACTCCGGGTAGTCGGAGAGTATAAGCCGACGGTATTTCTCGGCCAAAGCAGTATCCCCATGACGCGACGCCATAAGATATATATTATAATATGTGTCGAGGCGGTAGGTATTGTCGGGATAATCCTTCAGGAGTCTCTCCCACTGTGTCATTGCCGCAGGCATATCATCGAGCTTGTCCTTGAGTATCAGTCCCATGTTGTAGAGACCTTCCAGTATGATATCATGGGAGGCTTTTTTCTGCTCATCGGTGAGGGGAATGTCCTTGAGATAGAAAGCGGGATTATGAGGATCGTTGAGGGCGTTCTCGGCGTTTTTGACCGAGTCGTTTTCCTCGGTGTTTTCAGCTGCTCCTTCGGCTCCCTCCTCGGTCTGTTCATCGCCGGAAGAACTGTCGGAGTCGTCTCCGGTGGAGAAGGATGTCTTGTTGCGCCTACGCCAGTCGTCCTCATTCTTTCGGGCGCCCCAGCGGCGCTGGAATGCCGAGCGGCCCGAGTTGCGGACGCTCTGGTTATAGAAATACCATGAATTGTCGGTGTTGAGGTTGAATGTCTTGGGTGCCTGATTGTTGTTGTTCTGATTAAACTCGTCGCCCTTGCTCTGCTGCTCGCTGAGGAATTCCTCGCGCTCGCGATCGCGCTTTTCCTCGGCCTCTTTTTTCTTGAGCTCCTCGATTATGCGGTCTACCACCTTTAGCCTGTCGGCCTCGGGCATGGCGGCGAGGGCAAGAAGCGAGTCCTGCAGCTTCACGTTCTGAGCATAGGTGGCAAGTTCGTCGAGCACATCCGACCGCTTCTTTATCTCCTTGTAGTCCGGGAAGGTCTCGGGCAACTGCGGCACGGCCTCCGAGTAACATGCCTGGGCCTTTACATACTCCCTGCGACCGAAATATAAGCCGCCGAGCGTGAGCTGCGAAAGGGCCTTGTCTATGCCGTTGCGGATGCTTTTCTTGGCCGCGAGCTCATAGTTTTCTATCGCCTTGGCCGTGTCTTTGCGGGAGAGGTAGAGATTGCCTATGGCATAATATATCTGGTCGAGATATTCCTTGTTGCGGTCGTAGCGCGTCATACGCTTCAGTGCGTTTACCTCAGGCTTTATGTCGGCGCCGTCATAAACCTCCGACTGCTTGATTCGGGCGTTGAATTTGGTGCGGTAAGTTGCCGACGACGAACCACCGGCTTTCTTGAAGGCCTCGTATGCTTCTTTTTTATGACCGGTGCGTGCAAGTATCTGGCCGTAGAGGAAGCGAAGGCGGGTTTTCTGGGCTCCTGAACTATATTCGACGGCATTTTTGAGAAACGGCAGCGAGGCCTCATATTCTCCGGCACGGAGCAGATAGTCGGCGCGGGCATAGTTGTAAAGCTTTTTGAGGGTGTCGTTTACAAGCTCGCTGTCCTTGATTTTCACGAGTATGATGTCGGCGTCATAGTTCCAGCCCATCGACAGATAGCTTATCGCCTGCCAGAGCTTGGCTTCCGTGACTGTCTTTGGCAGCCATTTGAAATGACGCGAGATATAGAAGAAGGTCGACGCCGCGCCGAGGAAGTCACCGTTGTAATACTGGCTGCGGCCCATCATCATCCAGGCGTTGTGGAGGAATGGATTGTATTCCTCCCGGCTCATCCATGCCTTGGTCTTGGGGTCGTTGCGGCTGCCTTTCTTCTGAGGTTTGTTTTTTATGGAGCGAAGCTGTATGGCTTTCTGGGCCTTCTCTATCGAGCGGTCGAAATTGCCGCTGGGCTGAGGTAGGGTAGCTTCGGCCTTGGCATCTATGGGGTGCATGAGCACCTGACGCGAGTAGTCGTCCTCATAGTCACGCTCCATTTTGTCGAGCGTGGTGTTGTAATGCTCCTCGCCATTGAAATAGATATTGTATCGGGTGATGAAAGCGGAGTAATTTCGCTTTGCCGCAGTGTTTTTCTTGCCGAGGCACGACGACAGTGCGACCGCCGCCATGAAAATGACGAGCAGCCAGGAGGCAAGTTTAATTATCCCGCTTTTGGTGTGCATTTTTTAATTATTTAGTTCTCTGAGATCCCGGACTTATCTGACTTATCAGACCCATCGGACTCCTCTTTTGGTTTCGGCACTATTGTCAGTGCGTTTTTGGGAGCCTCGGGGTAGCTTACACGCGAGTGATACATGGTGAGCAGTCGCTTTATGAAGGCTTCTTTGATAAGGGGAAGGTCCTTGAATTCAAGCGGCGACTCGCGGAAAAGCCCGTCGGCGATCTGCGTGTCGATTATCTTGTTTACCAGTCCTTCAATGTCGGCGCGGGTATAGCTTTTGAGCGATCGCGAGGCGGCCTCCACCGCATCGGCCATCATCAGTATCGAGGTCTCGGTCGTGCGAGGATTTGGACCGGGATACGTAAAGAGCTTGTCATCAGGTACTTCATCGGGATGTAGCTTACACCAGTTGAAATAGAAATACTTTGCTTTGCCGCGTCCGTGGTGCTGGAGAATGAAATCTTTGAGCACTCCAGGCAGATGATATTTCGATGCCAGGGCCACACCGTCGGGCACATGATTGATGATAATCCGGGCCGATCGCTCAGGCGGCAGAAGGTCATGAGGATTTATATCCCGCTGGTTTTCGGTGAAGAATGCCGGATTGTTGAGCTTGCCAATGTCGTGATAAAGAGCGCCGGCACGTACGAGCACCACATCGGTGCCTATGCGTTTGGCGGCGTCGACCGCAAGTGTGCTCACTCCAAGGCAATGCTGGAAGGTGCCGGGACATTCCTCGCTGAGGCGTCTGAGAAGCACGGAGTTGGTGTCGGCCAGCTCCACAAGCGTAAACTTGGAGCAGAAGCCGAATATCTTTTCATTGACAATCATCAGCACATAGCAGAGCGAAGCCAGCAGACTGTTGATGGCAAGGAAGAGGATCATTCTCAACGAGATGGATCCTATTTCTCCGTTGAGCATGGCCTCGAGAGCGACATAACTGAGCAGATAGGCTATGGCTATGAAGAATGAGGCGCGGAGCATATCGGACCGCTTGGTGAGGTCGCGCAGCGAGAACACCGCCGCAGAGCAACCGGTAAACTGCAGGAAGATAAACTCCAGAGGGAAATTGGTGATACCAGCACAGAGCATGGTCTCTGTCATGGCCGCGAAAAACGCCAGCCTGCCGTTGAAGAACACCATCGTAAGTATAGGCACAATGGTTATCGGCACCAGATATACCCCCATGGGCGACAGCATGCTCATTCCAGCCATTATAAGGAAGAAGACGAGCAGCATGCTCATGAAGAATATCACAGTCTTGTGCTCTATGAGCACAGCGGGCTCATATATCACAAGATACACGAAGAACACTGCCAGCACAAGCAACACATAGAGCAGCTGCCCCAGCCAAAGTATCCATCCGCTCGCATTGTCCTTCTCTGCCGACTTGGCCAGCATATCCTCGTAGGTCTTGATATTGGTATAGTCCTGCGGGGTGATTATCTGCCCTTTGTCGATTATTGTCTGCCACTGCTGTATCACGCCTCGGTCGGCGGTTAGGGTGAGATATGCATGGTCGTTGTCGCGCTT
>CAYZFL010000045.1:0-15098 GCA_964477785.1 uncultured Bacteroides sp. | reverse complement strand
ACATCACCACCGGCATGACCGGCGGCCAGGACAGCCAGGGCACGGGCAAACTCGAGGACATCTGCCGAGGCTTAGGAGCCGACCCCGCACACGTGCGCACCATCGACTCGATGCCCAACAACATCGAGGACATGAAAAAACTCTTCAAGGAAGAAATCGACTATCCGGGTCTGAGCGTGATAGTATCGCGCCGCGAGTGCATCCAGACCGCACGCCGCCACGCAGCCCAGAAAAACAAATAAAATCATAAATATTCAATAAGATAACTATCATGAAATCAGATATAATCCTCGCCGGAGTAGGCGGCCAGGGCATACTGTCAATCGCAACCATCCTCGGCACCGCCGCCCTCGCCGAAGGACTTTATATAAAGCAGGCCGAGGTACACGGCATGAGCCAGCGCGGCGGCGACGTGCAGAGCAACCTGCGCATATCGTCAAATCCCATCGCCTCCGACCTCATACCCAAGGGCAAAGCCGACCTTATCATCTCGCTGGAGCCCATGGAGTCGCTGCGCTATGTCGAGTGGCTTGCACCCGAAGGCTGGATAGTGACCAACACCGTGCCCTTCGTAAACATCGACAACTATCCCGAGCAAACGGTGATAGACAGCGAGCTCGACGCCCTCGCCCATGTGGTGGCCTTTGACGTCGACGCCGTAGCCAAGGAAGTGGCTTCGCCCCGCGCCTCCAACATGGTGCTTCTCGGCGCCGCAGCCCCCTTCATCGACATCGAGAACGAAAAAATCGAAAACGCCATCCGCACCGTCTTCGCCTCGAAGTCGGAATCCATCGTGGACATGAACATCAAGGCATTCCGCGCCGGTCTCGAAATGGCCAAGAAGCATGCCAACTAAGTCACTTGCCAACCTTAAATCCCTGAAAACATGTATCCCGTAAGTGACGAAATAATAGACGCTCTGTTTGCCGAGAAAGGGCTTAGCTCGATAGCCGAGGCCACAATCCGGCAGATAGTAAGCATCGCCTCGCAGCTCGAGGAAAAAAGCGGCGAAGAGGTAATACATCTTGAGATAGGCAATCCCGGCATCCCGGCATCGGAAATAGGCATCATGGCCGAATGCGAAGCCCTCAAAGCCGGAATCGCAAACAAATATCCCGACATCGCGGGCATCCCGGCCATCAAAAAAGCCGGAGCAAGGTTTGTCAAGGCCTTCCTCGATGTCGACACCGAGCCACGCTGCATAGTGCCCACGGTGGGTTCGATGCAGGGCACCTTCACGGTGATGCTTCTGATGAGCCACCTTCAGGCCGGCCGCGACACCATGCTTTTCATCGACCCGGGCTTCCCGCCAAACCATGCCCAGGCTCATCTCTTAGGCATGAAGCAGGAGTCGTTTGACCTCTATGAATACCGGGGAGCGAAACTGCGCGCCAAACTCGACGAAGTGCTCGGCACAGGCCGCGTGGCTGCCATGCTTTACTCGAATCCCAACAACCCCGCCTGGACAAACCTCACTCAGGAAGAGCTGCGAATCATAGGCGAGGCAGCCACTAAATATGACGTGGTAGTGATGGAAGACCTGGCCTACATGGGCATGGACTTCAGAAGCTACTTCGGGGAGCCCTTCAAGGCTCCGTTCATACCTTCTGTGGCCAAATACACCGATAATTATATACAGTTCCTCTCCGGCTCGAAGATCTTCAGCTATGCCGGTCAGCGCATATCGATAGTAAACTTCTCGCCGGCCGTCGCCGACAGGCACACCGAGGAAATCCACCGCTTCTTCAACAAGCCGACGGTGCTTGACGCATACGTGTTCAGCGTAATCTACGCCGTATCGTCGGGCACCGCCCATTCGGCGCAGATCGCCATGGCCGAGATGCTCAACGCCGCATGTGACGGCAAGCTCGACTTCGTGGGCAAATGCGAGGAATATAAACGCCGCTGCGCCCGCACCAAGAAACTCTTCCTCGACAACGGATTCCACGTGGTATACGACAAGGACGGCGACCAGCCCGTTTCCGACGGATTCTTCTTCACCGCCGGCTACGACGGTCTCGACAGCGACGAGCTGCAGAAAGAGCTGCTCCGCTACGGCGTGGCCTCCATCTCGCTGCCTTCCACCGGATCACACCAGAAGGGTCTGAGAATATGCCCGTCGATGTTGCAGGGAGAAGACAAATACCGCATGCTCGAAGAGCGTCTTAGAAAATTCAACCAGGATCATCTCAATCTCTGATTCAGAACTTACGGGGCTTTGGCGGAATAAGTTTCCGCCGCGGCCCCGTTTCCATACAATATCAGAAAAAATGTACAGGAAATATCCCAGAAAAGACAGAAATATCAACTATGTGAGCGCCGACGAGGCAGTGAAACTCATCAAGAACGGCGACCATGTGTTTATCCAGGGCTCGACCTCCATACCCGAAGTACTCTGCGAGGCAATGGCCCGCCGCGGATCGGAACTGCGCGACGTTACACTCTATTCGGGCTTCGCCGTGGCCAAAGGTCCCGCGCCTTATTGCAAGCCAGAATATAAGGATTCGTTTCTCATCGACTCGTTTTTTGTAAACAACTCCATACGCCAGTGGATAGCCGACGGCTACGGCACGATGACCCCCCGCTTCTTAGGCGAGGTGCCCGAGCTTTTCCGTCGCGGCATCTGCCCGGTCGAGGTTACGCTGCTCAACTGCTCCATGCCCGACGACAAGGGTTATGTGAGCTTCGGCGTGTCGGCCGACCTGGCATTCTCGGCCGCCGAGTGCTCAAAGGTACTTATCGCCCAGATCAACAAGGCCATGCCCTTCAGCGAAGGCGACCCCGTGATACATTTCTCGCAGCTCGACGCCGCCGTGCTCTGCGACGACCCGCTGGTCGAAGTGCCCACTCCGGTACCCACAGAAGCCGAAATCAAGATAGGCAATTATATCGCCGAACGCATCCCCGACGGCGCCACACTTCAGATAGGCGTGGGCGGCATTCCCAATGCCGTGATACGCGCCCTCCACGGCCACAAGCATCTCGGTCTCCACACCGAGGCCATGACCGACGGCGTACTGCCTCTGCTCGAGGAAGGCGTGATAGACAACTCGCTCAAAAAAGTGCTTCCCGGCAAATCAGTGGCCTCGCTGGCTCTCGGCTCCAAGAAGCTCTACGAGTATATGGACCACAACCCCGAAATCGTGGTGCGCGACGTGGCATGGACCAACGACCCGACCATCATCGCCGCCAATCCCAAAGTGATGTCGATCAACTCATGCCTGGAGATAGACCTCACCGGCCAGATATGCGCCGACTCGATTGGCACACGCATATTCTCGGGCGTAGGCGGCCAGCACGACTTTGTATACGGCGCGTCTAAGAGCGAAGGCGGCAAATCGTTTCTCGCCATGCTCTCGACCACAAACAAGGGCATGAACAAAATCAAGAACACGCTCACACCCGGCGCCGGCGTGGTCACCACAAGGTTCCAGACCGACTATATCGTGACCGAAAACGGCATCGCCTGCCTCACCGGCAAGTCCATAGCACAAAGAGCGAAACTACTCATAGGCCTTGCTGCGCCACAGTTCCGCGAAGAACTCGAGCGTGAAGCCCGCGAACGTTTCGGCTACGCTTTCAGCAGATTAAAATAAAAGTCATTAAATCACGTTTATAATTCAGGATATCAGATTTATCCGACGCAATCACTGTATCACGCTACTTCATAGTACCCACTCAAACTCAATCTTCGATTTATGAAAAAACTTAGAAAAGCCCTTGTCGCGGCTTTTGCCCTCGCCTCGGTATCTTCCCTGGCGTGGGCTTCGACGCCGACTCCCGTCACTACCACGACAGAGGACTACACAGCCGGCTATTTCCACACACAGCCGCAGGCTGACCTCAGCAAGGCGGAGTTTATGACTCCCGCGTCAAAGACGCCGGCCGCAATAAATAAGGCCATTACGGTCGACAACTCCACCGCTCCGTGGCAGACGCCTGTCCAGGTGATGCGTGCCGGAGAAAAAGCCCGGCTCAAGGCCGGAAGCTACATTGGAGTCGAAAGCTCAGTGCTCGGCACCACAGAAACCACGGCCATGACCCTCACCAAAAGCGATGTCGACGTCTATGGCGAGAAAAACGACAACGCCTGGAAATTTGAAAACATCTACGGCCTCGGAGGCAGCATCATAGGTGTCTTGGACCCTGAAAGCGGCAAACTCACATTCCCGGCCGGACAGATTATCAACGAAAAATACAAAATCCAGTTCGCAGCCCTCCGCATCGCCGCCGACGGCAAGATCACGGTGCGTAAAAGCGCTCCGATAGTCTGCGCTGTAGCCGAGGACGGTACCGTCACCCTTCCCGCCTGGGGCGTTGTAAGCATCGACCCGGAGACAAACTCTCCCACGGCCTACGGCCTTATGACCGAATCGACCTGGCATCCGGCCAACGCCACGGTCAAAGGCACGAGCCAGGCCAAGAAAGCCGATGTCACCTATCCCTGCTATGTAGAGCAAAACAAAGCCGGCGAAGTGATGTTCTACGGACTCACGAGCTATGGCGACGTGCTCGCATCTCGTCCCATGCCGGACAAGACACTCAGCATGTCGCCCCAATGGGTCACCGCCAACGCCTATGGTGATTTCTTCATCTATTACGTCGACTTCACCACCGGCAAAATCAACACCACCAGGTCTCTGACCGTCACTCCCGACGCCAAAGGCTTCAAGATGACGGGTTGGGCTATAGGCCTGCACACGGTCGACAGCTCAACCCAGCTCCTCGACGCGATGCAGAACGTCACAATCGAGACCTCGGTAAAGGTCACCTACCCCGACACTCCCGTGCTTAATTTCAACGGCTCCGGCACCCAGGCTTCGCCCTGGGAAATCAGCACCGCAAAAGACCTGCTCACCCTCTCGGCGCTTACCGAAAGCGGCAACAGCTTCAGCGGCAAGTACTTCGTACTCAAAAACGACATAGATCTCTCGGCTCTCGAACCCGGTGTTTATGTGCCAGTGGGCAACGACGAGTACTGTTTCAACGGTAACTTCGACGGGCGCGGATTTACCCTCATAGGCCTCAAGCTCGAAGGCCGCGGATATGCCCATACCGGCATCTTCGGCTATCTCGACAAAAACGCAGTTGTCAGGAACCTCAAAGTACGCTCGCTGGGAGTCCAGAGCTCGGGCAACTTCACCGGCGGTATCTGCGGCATGAACGAAGGCCTTATAGAAAACTGCGAAGTAACAAACTCACAGCTCTTCACCCAGGGCGCCATGACCGGCGGTATCACCGGCGGATCGCTCGGCGCCATTTCCGGCTGTTACTTCTCGGGCAACATCCGTGGCATCGGCTCGCAGGGAGGTATCCTTGGCCAGGGCAACGGCACCATCAAAAGCTGCCATGTTCAGGGCAATATCCGCATCGAAGGCTATTTCACCACCAAAGGACGTGACGCCGGCGGTATCGCGGGCACATTCTCAAACGGCATAATGACCGACTGCTTCGTCACCGGAGCCATAACCGACACTTATGGACGCGGAGCCATCGGCGGCCTTATCGGCCGTACCACCGGAGGAGCCCGCATCTACCGCAGCTTCAACGTGGCCACCGTAACCGGCAAACGCCTCAACTCAGATGTGTCGGCATACGTGGGCGGTCTCACCGGCCTCATGTACAAGTGCGAATACCACGACTGCTACAACGCAGGTACCGTGATGGTCAACGACGCCCTCGACCAGGTGGGCGGTCTCACCGGCGACCTCGGCGTAACATACACCACCTCAGGCAGCGTGACAAACATGACCGACATTTCGGTAATCGAAAACTGCTTCAACTCGGGACAGGTAATCTCGGCCTCCCAGCCCGCACGTGTGGGAATCTACGGCACTACAAACACCTATCTCGACCATTTCCCCGGCCATCCCGAAGACTATTGCTTCAAAAACTGCTTCTACGACAGCCAGGTCAACACCTTCAGCGACGAAAAATACGGCCGCGACAGCAAGTTCTTCAAGGGCGTGCTTCCCTCCGGGTTCTCATCAGATATATGGACGGTCACTACCGACGGCTATCCCGTGCTCAAGGTACATGCCGCCAACCAGTACAGCCGTCTTTCCTCTGCAATGCCCATACTTAAGGACGGACAGACAGCATCCAAGGTCAAAGGCACCTTCGCACTGGCCACTCCTGCCGACGTGACCTGGGCGATCATGGACGGCGACGATGCCTCGGGCTTCGTCTCGGAAAACTCATCGCTCGCAATCTCGGGTAATACTGCTACGGTTAAGGACCAGTACGGCAATCCGCTCCTCACCGCCCGCAGCGGCAACTGGGGCATGAAAGTCTACCGTCTGGCCGTAGTGCCCAAATGGTTTGACGGCGAAGGCACCGCCGAAGAACCCTACCTGCTCAAAAACGTCCAGGATTTCGTCAAGCTCAACACCGCGATAGCCACCTACCGCCAGAGCCACAAAGGCGACTACTTCGCAATGACCAATGATGTGGACTTCAAACTCGGCGACGAATTCAAGGGCTTCGGCTTCGGTACCAACTTAGGCGCCATGTTCGCGGGCTCGTTCGATGGCCGCAACCACTATATCCACGGTCTTAAGATAGATGCAGGCTACAAAGCCGACGCAGGCGACGACAAGGGCGTTGCCGGCTACTGCGGTCTCTTCAACTGCTTAGGACCCGAAGGCGTTGTCAAAAACCTGAGGATGGCTTCCGACTGCCAGCTCAATTTCTATGTTTATTCCGGAGTGTTCGTAGCCTTCAACCGCGGTCTGGTTGAGAACTGCCGCAACTACGCATCCGTAACGGCATTCCAGCGCCAGAACGGCGGTATCACCGGCATCAACTTCGGCGATGAATCAAGAGTAATCAACTGCTACAACGCAGGCCGCATCAACTCGTTCCACTCGCAGGCCGGCGGTATCACCGGCATTAACGATGGCGGCGCACTGATCGACGCCTGCCAGAACGACGGCGAAATCATCTGCGAAGCATATCCCACGGCAGTTTCAGGCGCCACATATAAATATATAGGAGGTATCGCCGGCTTCAACACCGGTTCGATAACCAACTGCCTCAACCAGGGTAATGTTGAAGGCCTCGAAAGCACAGGCGGCATCGCCGGATATTCGTCCAATCCTTCCGGCGCTTCCTCATCGGAAATCCAGGGCAACCTCGTGACCGGTCTGGTGGTCAACCGCAAGTCGGTGAAAGAGCGCGGTGCCGTGATAGGCAATATCTACACCGCCAAGACTGTTGAAGGCAATGTGTTTGACTCATCCGTAAACCTTTACGGCGCCGCCAACAACACCCTTCCCACCGGTTTCACAGCCCTCAGCTCTTCGGAACTCGTCTCCGGCCAGCCCATAGAGGGACTCGACGCAAAACTCTTCGACTTCACCGCAGGCAGCTACCCTGCACTCAAGACCTTTGCCGACGAGCCCTTCTCGAAGACCCTGCGCACGATGTATATCGCCTTCAAAAAAGGCCAGCTCCGCACAAACATCAACGGTGAAGTAGCCCTTTCACCTGCAAAAGACCTCAAATGGCAGCTCGACAAGAGCGACAACTTCACCCTCACCGGCACAACGCTCAAGGCTGTGAAACCCGTCAAGCCCGAGTTAGCTCTCGCCAGCCTGAGAGTAAGCAGCGGCGAATGTTTCCGCAGCTATGCCCTCGGCTCTGTGCCCGACATACTCAAAGGCGAAGGTACTGCTGAATCTCCCTACCTCATCGAAGGCAAGGACGACTGGATAAAGCTCGCCGATTTCGTCGCTTCCTCGAAATGGGAATATGACGGCTACAATTTCTCGATAACCAAAGACATCGACTTCGCCCAGCCCACCGAGGCCAATCCCGGCGACTCGCTCAAGATACTCGCCCACTCGGGGGTGAAGTTCTCGGGCGTGCTCGAAGGCAACGGCCACACGGTAAAAGGCTTCAGATACTTCAACCCCAACGGTTTCGACAACAAGCTCGAGGGTCCCAATCTCTATGTGGGCAAAAACCTCGGCCTCATAGGCGCGGTGGGTCTCAACGGCGTAATCAGAAATCTTAGCGTCGCCGGCGAGATGAAGACCCGCGGCTACACAGGCGGTATCGTGGGCGACCTCTATGGCAAAATCGAAAACTGCACCTATTCCGGCAAGCTCTCAACCGAGTTCGGCGGCATGATCGCAGGTATAGTCTACAATGCATACGAAGGCTCTGAGGTGACCAAATGCGTCAACACCGGCACAATAGCACCCGACGGCACGATGATGGGCGGCATCGCCGTTTACGTTCAGGCGGGAGCGAAAGTCACCGGCTGCGAAAACCGCGGCAAGTTCCAGCCCACCGGCACATCGGCCCAGGCCGGAGGTATCGCGGGAGCCGTATACGGCACGGTAAAAGACTGCCGCAACATTGCCGACCAGACCTCCTATAACCTCATGGGCGGCATCGCTTACGCCCTCGGCGCCGACGGCACCATCGACAACTGCTACAACACCGGCAATTTCCTTAAGAGCGAGACCTCGACCGGATCAAACATCGCCGGCATCGTGGGCGACGCCAAAAACGGACGCGGCTCCATCACCAACTGCTACAACAGCGGTAACCTCGAAGGCACGTCAAACGTGGCCGGTCTCGCTCTCGAACTGGGCAAAGGAATGACAATGACCGACTGCCACAACACCGGAAACCTCCTTTCCAAAGGCTTCGCGGCAGGCGCAGTGCTCAGGACCTACGGCGAATCTACCAATTATGACAACTCGGAAGGCGTGGGCACAGTGATTGAGCGCTGCTACAATACGGGCGACATCGTAGCCGCCTCATACATGACCGCAGGACTTGTGGGCCAGGGCGACGAGTTTACCGTAATACGCGACTGCTACAACCTCGGCGACGTAACAGTCGACTATGAAAGCACCGGCGGCCTCACCACAGCCGGCATCGTAGCCGAAAGCCACGGCCTCGTCGACCGCTGCTTCAACACCGGAAACATCACCTCAAATTGCTCCGGTACCGGCGGCATCACCGGCTCGCACGGCACTGTAGGCACACGCACCCTTCCCACCGTACAGAACTGCTTCAACCTCGGCGACATCGCCTTCACGGGCAACGGCGGCAACACCTATCACGGCCGCGCAGGCGGTATCTCGGGGTCGACCTACAACTCCGAAGCCCTCTACATCAACTGCTACAACGCAGGCAATGTGACAGGCGCAAGCCGCATAGGCGGTATCGTGGGCCAGGTATTCAGCACAAAGGCAAGAGTCGAGAAATGCTACAACTCAGGCCGAGTTATGGCTCCCTCGGGCAACGAACTGAGCTACACCGTCTATGCCAAGAGCGATGAGCTCGAGTCGGGCAAAACCACGGAACCCTTCTACAAAAACTTCTCGGAAGTCTACTATGACCGCAACGTCAACGCAACCAAGGCAGCCCGCGAGGTACCCGGTTCGGCCAAGACATCCCAGGAGCTCAAGAACATAGACCTGGGCGATGCTTTCACCGCCTCTGCTCACGGCGGCTATCCGGCTCTGAAAGCCTACGGCGCCGACAACCGCGCTGCAGCTCTTTCCACCGCCATGCTCGGCCTCTTCAAACCTGAGGAGGAACACCACGGAGCTATCTACAACCGCTTCGCCCTCATCGCTCCCGACGATGCTGTATGGAGCGCATCCGACGCTTCGATGCTCAAAATCGAAGCCGGCTACGCCACCCCGCTCAAGGGCGGCAACGTGAGACTCGAGTGTGCACTGCCCTCCGGAGCCGTGAAATCGTTCCTGCTCACCCTCGACCCGTCGAAATCTTCTGTCGAAGACGCCTTCGCAGGCAAGGAAGTGAAGTCGGTAAGCTATATCGACCTTACAGGCCGCGAAACACTTACGCCGGAACCCGGACAGGTCTACATCGTCCGCACCGTATTCACCGATGGCAGTCTCAAGGTAGAGAAAATGCTCGTCCGCGAATAAAAGATTTCCTTTCCGCAGCCATTAACTGACTTCTGCGGCAACGGAATCCAAATAAATCCATACTATAAAGTCCGTCGGAAACCCTTTGCAGGAATTTCCGGCGGATTTGCGTTATTGCGGGAATTTTTGTAATTTCGCATCTACAATCAAAAATCACTTGCCGCATGTCGCGAACAAAAGAAGAACTCTCAGGATGCAGCCTCCTCGGCAACCAGGGCACGAAATATCCCGACCAGTACGCCCCGGAAGTGCTCGAGACTTTCGACAACAAACATCCCGAAAACGACTATATGGTGAGATTCAACTGCCCGGAATTCACATCACTGTGTCCCAAGACCGGCCAGCCCGATTTCGCCACCATCACCATAAACTATATACCCAACATCAAAATGGTGGAGAGCAAGAGCCTCAAGCTCTATCTCTTCAGTTTCAGAAACCACGGCGACTTCCACGAGGACTGCGTGAACATAATCATGAAAGACCTTGTAAAGCTCATGCACCCCAGGTATCTGGAAGTCATAGGCCGTTTCACCCCAAGGGGGGGCATCAGCATCTTCCCCTTTGCCAATTACGGCGACGCGGAGCATCAGGAGCTGGTGAAAAAAAGACTCGAGAAATCGTTTGACCTTGTCTGAAACGGGCCGTATATTTCTGTAAAAACGAAACAATCAATGGAAAAAACCAAAGACATAAACGTGCTTGCCAATGAGAACGGGAAGTGCAAAGACGCGCTTCTGGTGCTCTCGGGGGGCATGGACTCGGTTGCTATGCTGTGGGAATACCGCGACGAAATAGCCGCAGCCGTCAACTTCGACTACGGCAGCAACCACAACCAAAGGGAACGGAGCTTCGCCCGCATCAACTGCGAAAAATCAGGCATACCCCTGATAGAAATCGACCTCGACTTCTTCTCCAAATATTTCAAGTCATCGCTTCTTTCGGGCGCGGACGCCATACCCGAAGGCAACTATGATGACGACAACATGAAATCGACTGTTGTACCCTTCCGCAACGGCATCATGCTGTCGATAGCTGCCGGCGTGGCCGAAAGCCGCGGGCTCCGCAGAGTGATGCTCGCCAATCATTTCGGCGACCACGCCATTTACCCCGACTGCCGCGAGGGCTTTGTCCGTGCCATGGGTAAGGCCATCAAAGAGGGCACCTACGAAGGCATCGAGCTCTTCGCCCCCTACACCGGCATAACCAAAGCCGAAATCGCCAAGCGAGGTTATGAGGCCGGCGCCGACTTTTCCCTTACCTATTCATGTTACAAGGGCGGAGAACACCATTGCGGCCAGTGCGGCACCTGCCGCGAGCGCCGCGAGGCCTTTATGCTCGCCGGTATTCCCGACCCAACCATCTACGACAACATCCAGCCACTATAACCATAAGAACCATGAACTGCACAGACTGCAAATCAGACCGGAACACAGTAAAAGATTCCATGGAGGCGATACTCGCCGCCGAGGCTCAGGCAGTAAAAAACATACCCTATACCCCCGACTACGACCGCGCCGTGGAGCTAATCGCCGAGCACGTTAACGGCAAAGGCGGCAAACTCGTCACCTCCGGCATGGGCAAGGCAGGCCAGATAGCCATGAACATCGCCACCACTTTCTCGTCGACAGGCACTCCCGCCGTCTATCTTCATCCCGGCGAGGCCCAGCACGGCGATTTGGGTGTGCTCCAGCCAAACGATGTGATGCTCCTTATCTCAAACTCGGGCAAAACCCGTGAAATCGTGGCTCTTGTGGAGCTGGCCAAAGGCCTTTATCCCTCCGTGCCTTTCATAGTGATAACCGGCGACCCCGAGTCACCTCTGGCCAAAGCGGCCCATGTGACCCTTCCCACCGGCGGCGCTCCCGAGGTTTGTCCCCTCGGCCTTACGCCCACCACTTCCACCACCGTGATGACCGTGATAGGCGACGTGCTGGTGGTAAACGTGATGAACCGCATAGGTTTCACCCGCCGCGACTATGCCCTGCGCCACCACGGCGGCTATCTGGGCGGCGCGGCAAGAGGCGACAACAATATCAACTGACACGTCAACTCCGGCACCCGTCGGTACGTTAATCTAAAAACACAGAATTCCCCCAAATCTCCTCTAAGAATAAATGCAAGACTCACAGCAAAACGCCGCCGGGCAGGAACCCGTAAGGGTGAGCGACCCCAGGTTCGGTCTCGGCAAAAAGATAATATGCATAGGCGAGTGCGCGCTCGACATCATCTTCGACGGCACCCGGCCCGTGGGTTCCATGGCCGCCGGACGCATAGTCAACGCCGCCACAATCCTTGCGCGTGAAGGCATGCCCGTATATCTCATGGGCGAAGCCGGATCCGACCCCATTGGCGACATGGTACTGGCAGGTCTCAGGGAGGCCGGCATAAACACCGATGCAGTCGACCGTTTCACCGACGGCCATACCCCGGTCAATATCTTCACTCCCGCGCCTGATCCCGAAGGCGTGCCCGTGCCCGAAGCCGCGCTCATGCAGGTGACCCGCTACGACAATTATCCCGCCGAGGGTTTCGACGTAGTATGGCCCCGCATCGACGCCGGAGACATCGTGGTATTCGGCGGCTACTACTCCCTTGCTCCCAGAACCCGCACAAAGCTCGTGCAGCTGCTGAGTTTCCTCCAGGAAAAGAAAGTAATCATAGTGTATCTGCCGGGCTTCCTTTCGGTACAGGAACCGCGCATCACCCGCGTGATGCCCGCCATACTCGAAAACCTCGAATATGCCGACGTTGTAGTGACCCGAAGCCACGACCTGCACCTCATATTCGGCACTCCCGAAGCCGATACCTGCTACAGCGACCATATCGATTTCTATTGCCGCAACCTCATCAACATCAACCCCGCATGCAGCGACATTGCCTACTACAGCGGGCAGAACAGCGAGCGCGTGAGAATCGAAAGCTCCGTACCCGAGTCTATGATGTGGAACGCAGGCGCCCTGTCCGGTGTGCTCCAGACCCTTTTCACCTTGGGAGTCACCAAGGATCAGCTGCAGGACACTCCCAAGGAGCTGATGAAAGCCGTGCTGGCACGTGCCGCCGAAATGGCCCGCCGCACCGCCGACTCACTCAAGCTCGCATGGCAGAAGCATAATTAAACAGAAAGTCATAGCTATAAAGTAATAAGTCAGACCGTCAGGCCGCAGTAAACCTTATCAGGCCACAGTTTGTTTTAAATTAACACAAAAAAACCAGGAACAAATGTCAACAGACCTCAGCACAGCCAAGCCCTCGGGCAAACTCCCCAAGTTAGACGAATTACGCATAGCCATCGCGGTAGCCGAATGGAACGGCGACATCACCTCGGCCCTGCTTAAGGGAGCGCTCGACCTTTTCGAAAGCGAAGGTTACGGCAAAGACCACGTGGATATCTTCTCGGTGCCCGGCGCGATAGAGCTTACTTTCGCCGCCTCAAACCTCATCGAGAGCTCGCGCTATGATGCCGTGATTGTTATAGGCTGCGTGATTCGCGGAGGCACACCCCACTTCGACTATGTGTGCCAGAGCGTTACACAGGGCGTGACCGCCCTCAACGCCGACCGCGACATACCCGTAATCTTCGGCGTGCTCACCGTCGACAATCATCAGGACGCCGTCGACCGTGCCGGAGGCAAGCTCGGCAACAAGGGCGCGGAATGTGCAGAAGCGGCCATACGCATGATCGACTTCATGCGCACCGTCGACAATCTCGACTGACATTTTTTCCCGGCGGCTTATACTGACATTCTAACTTAAAACATTTCATCTATGGCAAGAAACAACAAAAACTCCGGTCTCTGGGCGTGGATTCTCATCGCCCTCATCGTGGCCGCATTAGCTGTCGGAATTCTCTATTATTTAGGATGGTTTGACTCCAATACTCACGTTGACACTCCCGCCGGCGACAATGTGGAGCAGACCTACAGGCAGGAAGGCCCCAACACCAACAATCCCGGTGTGCAGTCCTGGCAGAACGACGAGCATCTCAACCTCCGCGAGGTGATAGTCGACTCGACCGGCGTGGGCCAGTAAACCCTTAAAACCCGCATTGTCAAATACCTTATGTTTTCAAAAACAAACAAAGTCATAAGCTTCAGAGGCATATTGCTGAGTCTTATATGTGCGATAGCCGCCGGCTGCTCCGGCCATAGCGACCAGACCACGCCCCAAAGCGCCCTTCAGGCTCTCGAAAACAATCAGCCCGAAACGGCTCAGGAAATCTGTGACGAGCTCACCGAGCCCGATAACTTCGACAAACTCGATGCCGGCTCTCTCTGCGAACTTTCAACTGTTTTCATGGCTCTTACCGACGCCGAGCGCCGCGAGTCAAACATCGCAATGGCAGCAAAATGTCTTGAAAAAGCTTACTCGCTCGACTCTGTTTCAGTCTACCGCTATATCGACGAGCAGCCTATCGAGAACCGTGCCGACCTTCAGACTGTCATCTCGCTCTTAGGAGCGCTCGACTCGACAAAACGGCCCGAGCTTCTGCTCGAAATCGACGCCGATACCGTCGAATTTGCCGGAGATTCCCAAGACTGATTTTCTTCATAAGGCCCTGACGCCTGCGGTTACATCATCTTCTCTATTCCATGTCTATTCAATCCCTGAAACCCAATAACTTATAAAACTGAAATCATGAACGACAAACTTAGCTACGAAGAAAAAAAGGCACTCCCCGACTCTGTCTACGGACTTCCCGAAAGAAGAGAATATCCCATGCCCGACGCAGCTCACGTAAGAGCGGCCGAGGCATATTTCCGCTATTGCCCCGAAGACCTCAAGCCTCGTCTCGCCCGTGCCATACTACAACGCGCACAGGAATTCGGCGTCGATGTAGAGTCTCCCACCGTACTCTCCTACGCAGAGCAATAATGATTTAATTTTTTGAAACGAATCGGAATAAATATTCCTTTTTCGACAAGCCCCTTCTATTTGCCTTTGCAAGGAAACAGAACCTTTGCAAAGGCAATTTTTCAATTGACACGAATACGAATTTTGAATCCTCCAATAATAAAATAAACCACCCTGCCATAATAAATCAGGAAATACAAGGCTGTTGATTTTTAATTGATAACATATCATAATTTTTCGCCCCCCCTATAAAAAAGTTAGATTATTCATATTTTTCACTAGTGTCTCTTAAAAAGTGTTAATCAAATTCGAGGTCAAGAGTTGGATGGC
>CAYZFL010000044.1:0-15272 GCA_964477785.1 uncultured Bacteroides sp. | reverse complement strand
TAAATCAGCAATAATGATTCGCTGAATAGTTACAGAATGCCCTGATTTAGTTAATATTTGCAAAATATTATATTCTAACTTATCTTTTTGCTAACTTAGTGGCCCCAAATCCCGAAGCACGCAGTCTGCCTTCTGACAGATATGAGGCTTAGGGATTATTTTAGCGAATTTCCATAAATTTATTACCAGAATAACACTAATCTTTTATCATTATCATGGATAAGACAATCGCGTTAAACAAAAATGCTCTCGTGAAATGGCTCAACAAGCCCGCGAAGCAGTTTACTAAATCCGACATCATCAATTATATAATTGAAAACGGTGTCGAGATGGTCAATTTTATGTATCCGGCGGCCGACGGCCGTCTCAAGACGCTGAATTTCGTCATCACAGACCTCAAATATCTCGAAACTATCCTCACACTTGGCGAACGTGTCGACGGTTCGTCGCTCTTCCCCTTCATCAGCGCCGGCTCGAGCGACCTCTATGTACTCCCGCGCTACTCAACGGCATTCCTCGATCCCTTCGCCGAGATTCCCACCGTATCGATGCTCTGCTCCTTCTTCGACAAGGACGGCAATCCCCTCGAAAGCGCACCCGAGCAGACTCTCGCCAAGGCATGCCGCGAATTCACACGTCTCACAGGCCTTAAGTTCCAGGCAATGGGCGAGCTTGAATATTATGTAATCCAGCCCGACCAGGAGAAATTCCCCGCAGTCGACCAGAAAGGTTATCACGAATCGGCTCCCTTTGCCAAGACCAACGATTTCCGCACCAAGTGCATGCAGTATATCGCCCAGGTAGGCGGCAAAATCAAATACGGTCACTCCGAGGTGGGCAACTTCACCCTCGACGGCATCGTATATGAGCAGAACGAGATAGAATTCATACCCGTAGACGCAGAGGACGCAGCCGACCAGCTCATGCTCGCCAAGTGGGTTATCCGCAATCTCGCTTACCGAGAAGGCTTCAACGTTACTTTCGCACCCAAAATCACGACCGGAAAAGCGGGTTCAGGTTTGCACGTGCATATGCGTTTCGTAGATGCCAAGACCGGCGAGAACCGTATGCTCGACGAAACCCGAGTGCTCAGCGAGACAGCCCGCCGCGCTATCGCAGGTCTCATGACCCTGGCTCCCTCGCTCACCGCTTTCGGCAACACAAATCCCACCTCATATTTCCGTCTCGTGCCTCATCAGGAAGCTCCCACAAATGTATGCTGGGGCGACCGCAACCGTTCGGTGCTCGTGCGTGTACCTCTTGGTTGGACAGCAGACAAGGATATGTCGGCCGAGCTCAACGGACGTGAGGCCGAGGGCGACACCACTTCGATTGACCCGAGAGAGAAACAGACCGTCGAAATCAGAAACGCCGACGGTTCAGCCGATATCTATCAGCTTCTCGCAGGCCTTGCAGTCGCAGTGCGTCACGGCTTCGAGCTTCCCGACGCTCTCGACATTGCCAAAAAGACTTATGTCGACGTCAACATCCACAGCGCCGAGAACGCCGATCGCCTCAAAACCCTCAGCTCACTGCCGGTCAACACATCCGCTTCAGCCGACGAGCTCGCCGCAGTGCGGGATATCTATGAGAAATACGGCATATTCGAGCCGGGCATGATCGACGGCATCATTGCCAAGCTCAAGAGCTACGATCAGGAAGAGGCAGCCAAGGCTCTCAACGATTCCACTCTTATGAAGAAACTCGTCGACCGCTACTTCCACTGCGGCTAATCCACGACGAATAAGATAAAAAAATCTTAATCTTACGACACCAAATGTCGGCATTCCTGTAATACTCGGGGACGCCGGCATTTTTTTTCTTATCCTTTGATTTACTGAACCTTTCTGCATAAATCCGGCAGGCTTGATTCTGCCATTATTTATTTGCCGCTTTTACTAAAATTTTAGTCTTTATGTTATAAATGGCGAAAGAGTGAAAAATATTTATTACCTTTGCACCGATTTTTCAACAATGAAGAGCCTGAACGAAATAAAACAGTTGCTTGCTCCCGAGCTTTCAGAGTTAAATGCAAAGATAAGAAAAGAGCTCACGAGCGGAAGCCCCCTTATGGATAAGGTAGTTGACACCTATCTCAGAGGCATGGGCAAACAGCTTCGTCCAGTGGTGCTTATGCTTTGCGCAAGGATGTTCGGCCCAATAAATCCGGCCGTAATTTCTTCTGCCTCGGCTGTAGAGATTCTTCACAACGCATCACTTATTCATGACGATATTGTCGATGACAGCAGTCTGAGACGCTGTCGCCCCACAATCAATTCGTTATGGGACAGTCATGTGGCAGTACTCGTTGGTGACTATTTCGTCTCCACCGCGATGCAGCAGGCCATTTCCACAGGTAATATCGGTATTATCGAGGCTCTCTGCCATTTGGGGCGCCTGCTCTCTCTTGGTGAAATAGACGAGGTCTATTCTTCCGACATAAGCCAGTTTACCGAGGACTCATATTTCAAAATCATCAGCTATAAGACGGCTTCGCTTTTTGTCGCAAGCGCGAGAATGGGTTGTTTCGCCCAGGGTCTCGAAGCCTCCGATCCCAGAATGGCAATTCTCGCAAGGTATGCCGAGTTACTCGGCCTCTCCTTCCAGATAAGGGACGATATCTTCGACTATCTTTCCGACCATGATACTATCGGCAAGCCTACGGGCAGCGACATAAAGGAAGGAAAGGTTACCCTCCCGCTGATTTATGCCATGTCGAAACTCGGAGAATCGGAGCGTGTGGTGCTCACTCATGAAATTACAGCCGACTCGCTCAGCGAAGAGCGCGTCGCCGAGCTGGCGGCATTTGCAGTCGAGGCTGGCGGTATCGACTATGCCTTTGACAAGATGGAGAGCCTGAGAAAAGAGGCGATGGATGTTCTCGCTCCGCTGCCCGATTCCGTCTATAAAGACTGTCTGGCCGATCTGTTCAGTTTCACTATCTCAAGAAATTTCTGATACTATTTCAAGCAGCGGGACATTCGTCCCGTTTTTTCGCTTTTTTCTTATTATGTTTTCAATTTTTTTGCATGTTTGCTATGGAGAAATTGGAAAAGTGAGTAATTTTGCAAATTAAAGCAAAATAGCCGCGGATTTGTCTTTAAATTCGCTTCGGCTAATCTATCTATCTAACCGTTATCCAACGAAATGGGCATATTCAACAGACTTTTCAGCAAGCAGAAAAAAGAAACCCTCGACAAAGGTCTCGAAAAGACCAAGACGGGAGTGTTCAGCAAGATAAAACGCGCCTTCATCAGCCGTAAGACCATCGACGATGATTTTCTCGATGAACTCGAGGAAATACTCATCACCGGTGATGTGGGCGTGGAGACTACGCTGAAGATCATCGACCGCATACGCGAGCGCGCGGCCCGCGACAAATACGTGGGCGAGAACGAGCTCAATGAAATGCTCTGCGAAGAAATAATAGACCTCCTTGCCGAAAACCGAAACGGCGAAAGTGGGGATGGAGATTTTGACATTCCTGCCGGTCGCAAGCCATATGTCATAATGGTTGTGGGTGTTAACGGAGTGGGCAAGACAACCACCATCGGCAAGCTCGCATATCAATATAAGCAAGCGGGGAAGAAAGTGGTTCTCGGAGCCGCCGATACATTCCGCGCTGCTGCTATCGAGCAGCTCGAGGAGTGGGGCAGACGAGCCGATGTGCCCGTCATTAAGCAAAATCTCGGCAGTGATGCGGCCGCCGTCGCTCATGATACGCTTTCATCGGCTGTGGCTAACGGAGCAGATGTGGCGATTATCGACACTGCCGGTCGTCTTCACAACAAGAAAGGCCTCATGGACGAGCTGAGTAAAATCAAGCGCGCCATGGAAAAGGTTGTGCCCGGGGCTCCTGACGAGGTGCTTCTTGTCCTTGATGGCTCGACAGGCCAGAATGCCTTTGAGCAGGCAAAGCAGTTCTCCGCAGCAACTCAGGTTACAGACCTCGCCGTGACCAAACTCGACGGTACGGCACGCGGCGGTGTGGTAATAGGTATCTCCGACCAGTTCCGTATTCCGGTGAAGTATATCGGTCTTGGCGAAGGCATAAGCGACCTTCAGGTTTTCGACCGCCGCGAGTTTGTGAAATCACTCTTCGGTAAGGAATAAAGCCCAGCTGGCTTTCCACGACTCCGGGCATTTGCTGTATCCGGCGTCTTTTCAGCCTCTTGCGCCAATCTTTTAAAACGAATATCTAAGGTGAAAATCAATGTTATAACTATGGGATGCTCCAAGAATCTTGTCGATTCGGAGCATGTCGTAAAAATGATGCAGGATGCCGGTATAAGAGCTGTGCATAACGCCGACGGTTTCTGTGGCGATGCCGTGGTGATTAATACATGCGGCTTTATCGGCGACGCCAAGGAAGAGTCAGTCGACATGATTTTGCGTGCCTGTCAGGCCAAGTCCGACGGTATTATAGATAAGGTGTATGTCATGGGTTGCCTCTCAGAGCGCTACCGCAAGGAGCTGCAGGATGAGATTCCCGAAGTCGACCGCTGGTATGGAAAATTTGACTGGAAAGGTCTTGTGTCCGATATCAAACCTGCCAAAAAGGAAACTCGCCCGTGGGAGCGCACTCTCGCTACCCCCGGGCATTATGCATACGTAAAAATCTCCGAAGGTTGCAACCGTTTCTGCTCTTTCTGCGCAATTCCTCTTATCACCGGTCGGCATCATTCACGACCCGTCGAGGAGATTGTCGAAGAAGTAAAAGACCTGGTTGCTAAAGGCGTGAAGGAATTCAATATCATAGCTCAGGACCTGTCGAGCTATGGAGCAGACCTTTACGGCAAATCAAAGCTTGCAGCCCTTACAGAGGCGATATCAGATGTCGAAGGCGTGGAATTCATCAGACTGCATTACGCTTATCCAGCCGATTTTCCTCTTGACGTGCTTGACGTAATGGCCTCGCGCAAGAATGTCTGCCGCTATCTTGACATTGCCCTTCAGCATGCCGATGACCGTGTGCTCTCGAATATGCGGCGCCATATCACCCTTGAGGAAACAGAACGTCTGCTCGATGAGATTCGTCGCCGTGTGCCCGGTATTCATATCCGCACCACGTTAATGACCGGTTTCCCGGGAGAAGACGACAAGGCTTTCGAGACTCTTCTCGATTTTGTACGCCGCCAGAAATTTGAGCGCATGGGCGCATTCGCCTACAGCGAGGAGGAGGGCACATACGGAGCCAATAATTTCAGCGATGATATACCTCAGAAAGTCAAGCAGACGCGCCTTGATAAGCTAATGGAGTTGCAGCGCGGAATTGCCGAGGACATCAACGCCTCAAAAATCGGCACCACGATGCGCGTGATTGTCGATGAAGTTTCTGAAGGTATGGTAACCTGTCGCTCTGAATTCGATTCTCCTGAAGTTGATCCGGTAGTTATGGTTAAAACGGGAGAAAGGGCTCTCACACCCGGCGATATCTTGGAGGTAAAGGTCGATGGTTATGACAATTACGATCTTCTTGCTCATATTTCAGCAGAAGGAGCAGACGAAAAGATTTAAACACAGTCGAAATGATATTTGACAGTGAAATAATCAGCAGTGTTTGCGCGGCATCGTCCTCCGGAAAGGCATTCGCCCTTTGGATGTTGCCGGACAGCGGTGATATTTTTATAGAAATATCCGGTTCGGAAAAGTCTTCCGAGCGTCATTTCGTATTTTCTCCGTGGCTCTCTAATAATAAACATCAAATCGGCTTTTTTAAGCAGAAATGTTTTTCAGATTCTACTTTGCCCCAACCATCGATAAGCCGTGATGAATATCTCATCAGGGTAGGTAATGTCGTCGACTGTCTTTCCCGTGACGGCGGCAAGGCTGTAGTGTCAAGGGTAGTATCCGAAGCCTGCGACTTTTCTATCAGGGATATTCTGGAAATAGCGTCTGACTATTTCGAAGCCAATCCGGGGGCTTTCCGCTGCCTTTTCTCAGATGCCGACGGTTCGGTTTGGATGACCGCAACACCTGAGCTGCTTCTCTCTTATGACAGTCGTGAAGGAATTCTCGAAACTATGGCTCTGGCTGGGACTCAGCATTATACAGATTTCCCTGTTTGGGACATCAAAAACATTGAGGAGCACGGTTTTGTTGTAGATTATATACTTGACGTGCTGCGTTCTGTCGGTCTTGAGCCCGAGCGGCAAGTTCCCAGGAATCTTGAAAGTGCGGGAATCTGTCATCTTTGCACTCCGATAAGCTGTGACTGCCGACTTGCCGGCAAGGCGATTGAAAATATTCTCGACGCCCTTAATCCCACTCCGGCCGTTTGCGGTTATCCTAAGGAAACGGCGATTTCTCTTATCGGTGAAGCGGAAATACATCGTCGTGGCCTATATGCCGGTTATGTGGGCGTGGAGACTGGAGATGAAAAAAAATATTTTGTAAATCTGCGCACATGCAGGTTTACGAAGAATCATTATTCGGTATATGTAGGCGGAGGCATCACCTCCAAGAGCGTTCCTGAAGATGAATGGAACGAGACCTGCCTCAAGGCCTCATGTATGCTCGATATTTTAAAAAGACATGGACAAAAAGTCTCTGACAGAATATAATAACGAACCTCAGCAACCGCAGACTCCTGAAGATTTATCTTCAAAGAACAAAGCTGAAAGTTCGTCCCGGAAATCTCACGAGGGCGAATGGAGTTTCCTTGAGCCTGAAGATGAGGATGAGGGAGAGTCGGGTGGAGGAGGTCGTCCGCTCATGATAATATGTGCCACAGTGGCGCTACTTGTCGTGATGTCGCTCTTGCCCTGGGCCAAACTTACCGGCAACCGCTTCAAGGATTTCAGTCTTGTGGAAGACATAGTGCCTTCCGGCGTGTCTAAGGTTACCGAGGAAATCATTGACCCCGAGCTTCAGGCAGCCCTCGATGAAAAGGAGGAAGAAGAAAAGACCAAACCTTATGAATCCAAACAGTCCGAGGCTGCCGATGAATCCGAAGTTGATGTGATAGAAACCCTCGATGTCAAGTCGCCCCGCATCAACGGCATGATGGTGATAGAGGACTATGCCCGGGAAGGTTCAGGCCATGGCATTCAGAAGCTGAAAAATATTATGGATGCTGCGTCTTCCCGTCAGGTCAGGATAGCAGTAATAGGCGACTCTTACATAGAAGGCGATATTTTCACTCAGGACATACGCAGTACCCTTCAGGAACGTTTCGGCGGTTCGGGCACAGGCTTTATGGCCATGCACAGCGCGGCTCCCGGTTTTCGTCGTTCCGTTATCCAGTCTTCCAAAGGCTGGAAGGAAGTGGATATGCGTAAGGCCAAGAAGGATTCTATACGCACCCTTCAAGGCATATACTATGAAGCCGAAGAGGGCGCTTACACCAAATTTGAAGGTACAAAAAAAATCCCCCATGCCGCGAACTGGGACCGTGCAGTGATGACATATATCTCTCCTGTCGCCGGATCTGTCACCGTTAAAGTCAACGACGGCACGGAAAGAACCTATGACGTTACGCCTTCAGAAAACATACAGACGATTTCGGTCGAAGGACCTATGAGCAAAGTTGAGTTCAAAGTCAACGCCCCCGGTCTCAAGGCCCTCGGTACCTGGCTCGTACCCCGCACCGGTATTATCGTAGACTGTATGTCGATGCGAGGGAACTCAGGTATCTCACACAAAAAACTCAACCGCCGGTATTCACGCCTGATGGCCGATATCATCCCTCTCGACCTTATTGTCATAGAGTACGGCATCAATGCTCTCACTTCCCAACAAACCGACTATACCGCCTACTCCGATATTATGGTGAAGGTCATAGGCGAGTTGCGCCGCAATTATCCCGGTGCCGAGATTCTTATGCTCGGCATAGGTGACCGAGGACAGAAAAACGGCACCGAAGTGAAGTCTCTCGCCACCTGCCGCGCCATGACAGCCGCACAAAGGCGTGCAGCCCAAAAGACCGGCATCATGTTCTGGGATATCAGGGAGGCCATGGGCGGCGAAGATGCGATTGTAAGCTGGCGCGACCGCGGCCTCGTCAACGCCGATTATATCCATCTTAACCATAAGGGGGGCAAAGAACTTGCCGCCGTCTTCACCGAATCGTTTATACGCTCTCTCCGTCAATGAATAAAGAACGGGTTAAAATATTAATTCAGTCCGTGATGATGCTCCTATGCATCGGAGCCGCTGCCTTCGTTGCGCGGAACGTTGAGGCGCAGACCGCTCACGGCTCGCACGAATCCGACCGTGACGACGATGAGAATCTCCGTATCAATCCGGACTCGGCTTTCCTCAGCCACGAGCTCCCAGACTGGGAAGGCTCTCTCGAGCATCTTGCGGAAACATATCCCTTTGTGAATCTTAAGGCGGATTCTATAATGATGAATGACGCCGACTGGTGTGATATGAGCGCCAGGTTAATGTCTTCGGAAGGTACCGGAAAACCTTTCGTTATAGTACACATCGGTGACTCTCATCTCCAGCCCGATATCTCCTCTGGGCGTGTACGGTGCCATCTTCAGGACCTTTACGGCTCGGCAGGAAGGGGTCTTGTGATTCCTTACAGGCTTGCCGGAACCAATCAGCCCGACGATTATAAAATAACCGCTTCCGGTATTGGTGCGACTTCAAAACTCATGGACCGGCAGAAATCAGTGCCAACGGGTTTCACCGGCATATCTGTCCGAGTCTCTTCAAATTCCACATTTAATATTAAATCTCCCGAGGCATTTGAGGAGTTGAGCGTCTATTTTTCGGGCGAGATGCCGCAGATAAAGAAGGCCGTGGGTGATGGTTCAGATGTCGGTGCCACAATCTGGCGTCATGAACCTGGCGAATGTGTGATAGGCCTCGAGCGACCCTGTGAAAATCTCTCTATTTCCTTTGATTCCGACGGACATCTGACAATATACGGCTTTTGTCTGCGTTCTGATTCAGAAGGACTTCTTTATCATACCATAGGCAACAACGGAGCCACATTTTCTTCATATCTCTCAACCGACGGTTTTGCCGAAGGCATATCCCATCTTCACCCCGATCTGGTGATTTTCAGTCTCGGTACAAATGAGGCATACGGAAGGGCCGACGGCACGCTCTCTTACACGGTTAAGAACCTTATTAAGGAGATTAAGAGCCTCAGTCCCGAAACACAGTTTCTGCTTACCACTCCCTCGGAGACGCAGAAACGGACGGTCATAAGCCGGCGCCGACGCAGAAAGAGATATTCCTATGCCGCAAACTCAAGAATCAATGATGTCAGGAATGAAATTCTGAAAGTTGGAAAAGAAGAACATATACCCGTATTCGACTGGTTTGAGGTTGTCGGCGGCAAAGGAGCCTCGGCTAAACTTTTAAGCTCTAAGCTTCTCTCCAAAGACCGCATCCATAAGACGCGCACGGGCTATACTGTTGAAGGCGAGCTTCTTTTCAACGCCCTCAACAACGCATTCGCCTTCGAACTCGACAAATACAGCAAACGCCGGAATTTCGTCCTCAGGCAGTAATTAATTTTATAACTTAAAAATTCTCAATTGAGACCTCTCATCTTCACTATAAATGACTGATTTGCAAAATTTTTTCTCGACTTTCAACTGGGAAAATCTGAAGAATATACTTCTCTTCGACCCTAAGAATCCTCTTCTTTTCAACACCGGGCTCTTTCTGGTTCTCTTTGTGGCTTTCTTAGGCATTTATCAGCTTTTGCGCCGTTACCGTAAGCTGAAAATGATTTTCGTCATTCTGTTCAGCCTTTATTTCTATTACAAGTCAAGCGCCGAATGTTGTTTCATCCTTCTCGGAGTCTGTCTAAGCGACTATCTCCTCGGTCTTTGGCTTTACGGCGTTAAAAACCTTATCGGTCGCCGTCTCATCGTAGCTCTCAATGTTGTTGTGAATGTGGGTATGCTTGTGTATTTCAAGTATTTCAACCTGCTCTTCGAGAGTTTCTGCTCAATTACAGGACGCGACTTCGATGCGCTCGATATCATCCTCCCCGCAGGCATCTCTTTCTTCACTTTCCGCTCCATCAGTTATATTGTCGACATATACCGGGGCAAAATGGAACCGGCGCGAAATCTTCTCGATTATACTTTCTTCCTTACGTTTTTCCCGCCTCTCCTTGCCGGTCCTGTGGTGAGGGCAAAGGACATGCTTCCACAGATCAAACGAAATCCAGTGGCCACGCGGGCTATGGTAAGTGCCGGCCTGTTCCTGATTATGTCGGGTCTAATTAAGAAGTTGATTGTAAGCGACTATATCGGCGGCAATTTTGTCGACCGCATCTTCGACAATCCCATGCTCTATTCAGGCTTTGAAAACCTCATGGGTATCCTTGGCTTCACCATACAGCTCTACTGCGACTTTTCAGGCTATTCCGATATGGCCACCGGTCTTGCGCTTCTCCTGGGCTACAACTTCAAGGTCAACTTCAACGCTCCTTTCAAGGCTCAGAATCCTTCAGAATTCTGGCACCGCTGGCATATTTCTCTTTCAACCTGGCTCCGCGATTATATCTATATTCCGCTCGGAGGTAACCGCAAGGGTAAATACCGCACTTATCTCAACAATTTCCTTACCATGGTCATAGGAGGCCTCTGGCACGGTGCCTCATGGATGTATATTATATGGGGCGCATATCATGGCATCCTGCTTGCCGTCCACAAGGCCCTGCGAGGCTTCTGGCGCATTCCCGAAAGCTGGAAAGGCACTCCCCCCGTGAGGTTTTTCAACATTCTCATCACTTTTTCCCTCGTTGTCATTGGCTTCTCCTTCTTCAGAGCAAGCTCGTTACAGACCATCGGTGAGATTTACACCCAGATTTTCACCAATTTCCATCCCGATATCATCCCCCAGTTCGTTCAGGGCTATATCGTCATCGTCATGGCCATGGCCGGCGGCTATCTGCTACACTTCTCTCCCAAGTCATGGACCGGAGGATTCACACGGGCATACACCGCCATGCCGCTCATGGCTCAGGCGGTCCTCCTCTCGGTGATTATTTTCCTCGTAATCCAGGCACGCCAGAGCGACCTCGTACCCTTTATCTATCTGCAGTACTGAATCGTGGGCCATCAGTATCCAATACGTTTTGCCATATAGACTGAATTCACTCTCTACTCCGGCGAATTAATCTTTCAAATTGGCAAGATTTTTTGAAAAATTTTGGCATTTATATTTGCCGCCTTTTGCAAATTTTGTAATTTTGAAAGATGAAAGTTAAGGAAGACATACAGTTGTCTATAGATTTGCAGAGACCAGCCGATAACACTGATCTGAATGAGGAAAATCTCCCCGGCCTTACTGTCTCTATAGTAGCATACAACACTAAGCCTGAAGAGCTTGAAACCTGTCTCAAGTGTCTTGCGGGACCGGAGGTCAAGGAAATTGTAATCATCGACAACAGTACTTCACCAAAGATTGAGAAATTCATCGCTGAAAAATTCCCTCATGTAAGATATATTGCAAGCGACAATGTAGGTTATGGTCGCGCCCACAACCACGCCTTTACTGCCAGAAACCGTAAGACTCCTTATCATCTGGTTGTTAACTCCGACATTTATTTCGGTCCCGAGGTGCTCCCCGAGCTTCTCTCGGTAATGGAGCTGAATCCGGAGATTTCCATGATTCATCCCATGCTGGTAAACAACGACGGTAGCCGGCAGTTTTCGGTTAGAAAACTTCCAACACCCGCCGACCTTTTCGTTCGCCGCTTCATGCCTCATTCTTTTTTCACGAAATCGCGTCTAAGGTATCTCCTCTATGACCTCGACTGCTCACATGCCTATCGTCTGCCTTATTTCCAGGGCAGTTTCTTGCTGTTGAGATCCGGGGATTTCGAAAGAATAGGCATGTTTGACAGCCGGTACTTCATGTATCCGGAGGATATCGACCTCAGCCGACGCCTTTTCTTCGACGGTACTATTGTCTATTATCCCTTTGTGAAAGTAGTTCATAACCACAGGCATCAGAGCTATTCCTCCGGCCGTCTGCTTAGACTGCATATCATTAATATGATAAAATACTTCAATAAATGGGGCTGGTTTTTCGACCGTCGGCGCAGGAAAGTTAACCGGGAGATAGATGCCCTTCTCGATAATTCATCCCATAATCCTCCAAATACTATAATAAGCAACTGGTAGACAGTACTTAAATTTCTAATACATGAAATCGATAAAACAAATCATCATCGCAATTTCAGCGATTGTTTATTGTCTCGCCAACGTAGAGACAAACCGGGCAGCCGTGATTCTCAACGGCAAACTTAGTGACTCAAAATTTTATCCCGGCACAGTTCATACGTTCAAAGTGTCTGTCCCCGAAGGGTATAAGCCAGGGGAAGAGGCCTGTCTTTACCTTGGCCTCGACGGAATACTCTGCGATGCTCCAAATGTAATCGACTCTCTTATCGCCGCAAAGGCCATACCCATGACCATAGGCGTTTATCTTCAATCAGGTCTCGTCTATGACAATGACGGAAATATCGTGAGATACAACCGTAGCAATGAATTTGATGCCACCGACACTGTTTTCTCTGAATTCTTGGAAAAGGAAGTTCTTCCCGCGGTAAAGAACATGAATCTCCCGGGAGGAGGAAAAATCAAACTGAAAAGCGGAGGCGAGAATGCAATGATATTCGGTCTCAGTTCAGGCGGTATAGCTGCATTTGTTACGGCCTGGCATCGTCCAGACCTCTTCGGCAAGGTTTTCAGCGGATGCGGCACATTCGTACCCTTCCGCGGTGGCAACGATTTGCAGGCAATCGTGCGCAAGCATGAGCCCAAGCCTTTAAGGATATGTCTGCAGGACGGCTATGACGACTCATGGAACCCTTTGTTCGGCTCATGGTTCGAGGCTAACGCAATGCTTGGAACTGCCCTCGAATTTGCCGGCTATGACTGTTGGTTTGACTGGGGCGAGGGTACTCACAGCGTTCGACGTTCGTCCGAAATTTTCCCCGAGGTGATGAAGCGCATGTGGCAGGATTATCCCGAAAGGGTAAATGCCGGTAAGACTAAAAACAATTTCCTCGCTCCACTTCTTGAGGGCACCGAAGAGTGGGAAACTCTTACCTCTCCTGTCGCTGTGCCTCAACAGCTGATTGTCGACGGCAATCCTGCAGCCGTTTATCCCGACGGCAATCTTATGGCAGTCGCCACGCCGGGCAGCAATTATATGAACCAGCGTATTTCCGATGGCAAAGGCGGATGGTCCGGCGACCAGCGTTTCTACTGGCTTCATACTTACGATAATTCTCAGATTCCGGTCTGGGATATGGTCTTCGACGGCAGCGGTATGCTCTGGGTAATGACCGGCGCCGGTCTGCAGGTTTGCGACCAGAACGGACGCGTTCGCGGCATCCTCGATTATCCCCGTGGATTCAACCCGGCAGGCGGCAGAATCGTTATTACTGAAAACCTCGTGACCCTTACTGCTCGTGACGGGAGGGCCGTCTCCCGAAGGCTGAATGTCCCCGCCGCTGTCAAGGGTGTCACCCCAAAAAGCCAGGGGCAGGGTTGAGACGCCTGTTATGAGATTTTGAAAATATGAAAAGCCGGTGGCAGTGCTGAGCTTTGCCTCAATACTTGCTGTAAAATATGGCTGTAAAACATCTTCAGGGCCTAATTTTCAAAAAATATTTGAAATAATTAATTTTTTTTGGAAATTTAAATGAAAATGGTTAAATTCGTGGCAAAACAATCTGCATAAATCAAAATTCAATTGCCGATTGTCATCCCCATGAGGCTTTCTGTAAAAGTTCCTACCTTAGAATTTTAACTTTACCAATATATGAGTTACCTAAAATTTGATAAAAACCAGCTGATAAATCTTGAGCAGTCGTTGCCTAAGGAGATGCTCCGCACCAATCAGGCCGGAGCATATCACTGCACCTCCCTTGTAGGCTGCAACACTCGCAAGCAGCATGGTCTTCTGGTTATACCCATTCCGTCGATGGGAAACAGACAGCATGTGATGCTGTCGTCTCTCGATGAAACGGTGATACAGCATGGCGCTGAATTCAATCTGGGTATCCACCGCTACAAAGGAGGAGTTTATGCACCTAACGGTCATAAATACATTCGTGAGTTTGACTGTGAGTCGGTTCCCCGCATGACCTACAGGGTAGGCGGCGTTGTGCTCACGAAGGAAAAGACTTTCGTTTCGCATGAAAACCGCATCTTCATCAAGTATACCCTTGTGGAGGCTCATTCCCCCACAACTCTGAGGTTCCGGCCTTTCCTCGCTTTCCGCGAGACCAACTCGCTCTGCCTCGCAAACGACGCAATCAACCGCAGCATTCAGCCGGTGGAAAACGGTATTGCCACGTGCCTCTATGAAGGCTTCCCAACGCTCTACATGCAGTTTAACCATAAGCCCGAGTGGGTCGACCAGCCCAATTGGTATCACGATATCGAGTATCTGAAAGACCTGGAGCGCGGTGTGCCTTATTGCGAGGACCTTTGGGTGCCCGGCTATTTCGAGATTCCCATTAAGAAAGGCGAGTCCATTATCTTCTCGGCAGGTATCTCCGAAGAAAGCCCGCGCAAGTTTAAGAAAGCTTACGACGCAGAGGTCGCTTCCCGCACCCCGAGGTCGAGTTTCTACAACTGCCTCAAGAATGCCGCCAAGCAGTTCTATATAAAGGACGGCAATAATATGTATGTAATCTCCGGCTTCCCATGGGGTGTTGTGCTTGCACGCAACACATTCATGGCCATGCCCGGACTCACTCTCGCAATCGGTCATAAAGCCGATTTCGAGAAGATGATGCATACGGCACTCGGCGAGCTTTTCGCATATTTCAACGAAGGCAAGACCGACGGTCGAATCCAGGGCATTAATCTTCCCGACATTCCTCTTTGGGCCTGCTGGGCAATACAGCAGTTTGCAAAGAGCGCGGGAAAGAAAGAGGCAGCAGAAAAATATCTTGATGCCGTCACAAAGATTCTCGACTATATTCTCGAAGGTAAACATCCCCGTCTTTTTCTCGACAAGGTCAACGGCATGGTTACTACCGACGGCGCAAAAGAGGCTGCCTCATGGATGTATGCCACACTCAACGGGCGCCCCGTGATACCCCGCAGCGGATATCTTGTAGAGTTTAACGCCTTGTGGTACAATGCCCTCCGCTTCGGGGCCATGCTTACCGAAGACAATCCAGCCCGCGAGGCCGAGCACGCCCGCTGGACAGAGGCAGCCGACCTTATGAAGCAGCCTTTTGTGGACATGTTCCTCAACGACAGCGGCTATCTCTATGACTATGTCGACGGCGGTTACTCCGACCCCTCGGTACGTCCCAACATGGCAGT
>CAYZFL010000043.1:0-15287 GCA_964477785.1 uncultured Bacteroides sp. | reverse complement strand
TCTCCACAGGCACGAAGTCGATGTAATAGGCATCCGGGTCGAGATGCAGAATGTGCCATCGCTGCTGCGCCCAGAGGAGCGACAGCATCAGCACGTTTCCGGCGAGTAGTCCGATAAGCGCCACTTTCATGGCGAGGAAAACGAATATCTTGCGGACATTGCGTACCGGAGCTCCGAGCGACCGGACGATGCCGATGAATCGTTTCTTGTCGAGTATGATTATCAGCATACCCGATATCAATGTGGCGATGGCCACTACTGTCATCAGCAGAAGGATGACTATCACGTTGGTGTCGAGCAGCGATAACCATTGAAAATATCCGGCTCCCTGAGTGAGCGCGTTCTGTACCTTGAAGTTGCGGTAGACAAGACCTTCTGCGAGCGCTTTCTGCATCGTGGCGCCGATAACCTCCGAATATTCCTCCACCCGGTTGAAGTCGTCGGTCTGTATCATCAGGTTGGTGCCCTGGTCCTTCTCGATGTTTCCGAGCTGCTGGATGAGCGGAAGGGCTCCGTAGACATAGATGCCGTCGTATGTATCAAAGTGTGAATTGAAGATTCCGGCTATTTCGAGCCGGCGCACCCGGACATCGTCGGTAATGAAGTATGTGTCGATTTTGTCCCCTTTCTTGAGCCCGAGCTGGTCGGCCGCTATTCTCGAGATCAGTATTTTCTGGCTGTTGTCCTCATTTCCGTAGTCAGGGATAGCTCCCTCCTCAAGATTTTCGGTGAGGAAATTCCTGATGCTTGCTCCGCCGAGGCTGCGCATGTAGACACCTTTGAAATCCGTCTTTGTCTTGAGGATTGCGGGTATCGACGCCTCCAGACTGTAGTCGGTGACGAAGTCCATGTCGTCGAGTATATTACAGAGGGTAGGAGTGAGGGTAAGCAGGTTTGTGTCGCTTTCACCGGCGGGGACCGCATACAGTGAGATATGGGAGTTGAAGCCAATCACTTTCTCGCGAATCTCCCTCTTGAAACCGAGCACTATGGCCACTGAGGCGAGCATCACGGCCACGGCGAGAGCCACGGCGGTGACAGCGACCTTGACAGCCGGGCTGCTCTTGCGGCCACCTTCGGACAACCCGAGTCGACGGGCCAGAAATAAGGAATAATTCATAATCATTGCAAAATTACATCATTCCGCCGACATGGACAAAAAGAAGAGAGGTTGTGTCAAATAATATTTGACACAACCTCTCGAAAAAATAATTTATGAATCCTGTTATTTTGCTTTGCAGGATATGATTACTTCGACTATTGCCTCTTCTTCATCGACTCCCCAATAGTCATAAGTGCGTTCGTAAAACTTGCATCTGTCGCCATCGAAAGTGACTTTTACCGAGCCGGTGAAATCTTCGTCCGTATAATGGTAGTTGAAGACCTGAAGGTCTTTGTCTTCCCAATTCCAGACACCGTATCCGTCAATTTCCCCATCCCAGTCTATGGTGATGTAAGTGTTAGCCTTCGACATTACGACGTATTCCACACATTCTTCCTTAATTTCCCGGTCGGTCATTTTCTCAGTGTGGATGAGGTTGCCCTCTAAGTCATATACCTTGTATTGGCCTCCGGTGATTTGCCATGTGCGGCACAGCCGGTTGTTGAGAGCGTTCGCTTGAATTTCAGTAGCTTTAGTGACATCCAGATTCAGGTCGCCACCGTTATCGAGCGCAAGATTGATACGGCTGTCGTTCACGATGGTGAGCGTACCGTAACCAATCAGCTCATAGACACCCTCCTTGAGTTTCTTGTACTCGCCGAATACGCCGTATTCCCATCCGGCACTGCTCGTGGTGCTTTTCCGGAAGATGCTCTTATGAGTCGTCTTGCGGGGTGCCGGAGCCAATGAAGGCGCAGGCATATCGTAATCGTTCGGCATCACGATGTAGTTGCCGCTTGAGGTAAGCTCTATGCTCGCGATGTCCGAATCATCGTCGGTGACATTGAACAGTGCGGCATCCGATTCGTATTTCGGATTCTCGAGCTTGCCTTTCCAGAGATCATCTTCATCTTCTTCGCCTCCTCCGCAGGAAGCGAATCCGAGGGGGAGTACGACAGCCGCGAGGGCCATTGCCAGGAATTTCAGTTTCTTCATTCTTATTTTCTTTATATGCGTGTGTTCAGTCTTTGCAGAGGGGGCAGCGGGGCTTGATCTGCTTGAAGAAATCGTTGCCCTTGTTGTCCACGAGGATGAATGCGGGGAAGTCCTCCACCTCGATTTTCCAGATAGCCTCCATGCCGAGCTCGGGATATTCGAGAAGCTCCACATTCTTGATGGAGTTCTGGGCGAGGATAGCGGCGGGACCACCGATTGATCCGAGGTAGAAGCCTCCATGTTTCTTGCAAGCGTCGGTCACCTGCTGTGAGCGGTTGCCCTTCGCGATCATGATCATGCTTCCGCCGGCGGCCTGGAACTGGTCGACGTAGGGGTCCATACGTCCTGCGGTTGTCGGACCGAAGGAGCCGGAGGCCATTCCTTCCGGTTTCTTGGCGGGACCTGCGTAGTAGATGGGATGGTCCTTGAGGTACTGCGGCATCGGTTCTCCGGCGTCGAGACGCTCTTTGATCTTGGCGTGAGCGATGTCGCGGCCCACGATGATGGTGCCGTTGAGCGACAGACGTGTCGAAACGGGATATTTGTCGAGTTCGGCGAGGATCTCGGGCATCGGACGGTTGAGGTCGATCTTCACAACCTGGCCTTCGCCGGCCTGACGGAGCTCTTCGGGAATGAGTTCGCCGGGGAACTCATCGAGTTTCTCGACCCAGATACCGTCGCGGTTGATCTTGGCCTTGATGTTGCGGTCGGCCGAGCAGCTTACGCCCATTCCGACGGGGCAGCTTGCGCCGTGGCGCGGCATGCGGATCACGCGGATGTCGTGTGCGAAATACTTGCCGCCGAACTGAGCGCCGAGACCGAGGCAGTGTGCTGCCTCGAGAAGTTCTTTCTCAAGCTCGACGTCGCGGAAGGCGTGGCCGTACTCGTTTCCCTGGGTGGGGAGGCTGTCGTAATATTTAGCGGAGGCTTTCTTCACAGCTGCGA
Organism: uncultured Bacteroides sp.; assembly: GCA_964477785.1. Taxonomy (GTDB): domain Bacteria; phylum Bacteroidota; class Bacteroidia; order Bacteroidales; family Muribaculaceae; genus CAG-873. The sequence goes on along the minus strand of CAYZFL010000043.1, from coordinate 12,244 downwards.
GGTTGGCCTCTGCGGAAGTGCCGCCGATCACGAACGCGATGTGATAGGGGGGACATGCTGCGGTGCCGAGGGTCTTCATCTTCTCGATGAGGAAGGGCACGAGGGTCTTCTTGTTGAGGATCGCCTTTGTCTCCTGATAGAGGTATGTCTTGTTGGCCGAACCGCCACCCTTGGCTATGAAGAGGAATTTATATTCCGAGCCGGTAGTGGCGTGGATGTCTATCTGTGCGGGGAGGTTGCAGCCCGTGTTCACCTCGTCGTACATGTTGAGGGGAGCGTTCTGCGAGTAGCGGAGATTGTTCTCGGTGTAGGTTTTGTAGACGCCTTCGGAGATTTTCTCCTCATCGTCGCAGCCTGTCCACACGTTCTGTCCCTTGAAGCCGGCGCAGATCGATGTACCGGTGTCCTGGCAGAAGGGAAGCACGCCCTTGGCGGCTACCTCGGCGTTGCGGAGCATGGTGAGGGCCACGAACTTATCGTTCTCCGATGCCTCGGGGTCATGGAGGATCTTGGCCACCATCTCGTTATGCTCGCGGCGGAGCATGAACGAACAGTTGTGGGAACATACATTGGCAAGGAGGGTAAGTGCCTCGGGGGCGACCACAAGCATCTCGTGGCCGTTCCAGTTTTCGGTCTTCACTCCCTCTTTGGTGAGGAGCTGATACTCGGTGGTGTCTTCGCCGAGCGGAAACATTTCCTGATAATGAAAAGGTTTTGTTGCCATGGGATATGAGGGTTAAATTAATAGTTTCGTCGTGCTTGTCTTCATTGTGCATTGCGCATTTCTCATTACGCATTTGCATTTCGCTACGCGGTTACAAAGTTAACTCTTTTAGACGAGATTTCAAACCTTATTGTTTTTGAAGTTGTTTTTCCTTTAAAACGTTTCAACCTGAAGAGAAAAATAGATGAAACCGGAAAAGACAGACGCACACAAGATGCCCGACCTGCAGCCCGACAGAGACGAAAGGGAAGGGCATAATGTGTTTTACGCCGCAAGGCAGGCCCTCCGGCGCCATGCCACGGGCGGCAACATTCTTATGTTTGCCACGGCACTGGCGCTTATCATAGCCAACATTCCCGCCATTAATCAGTATTATTTCGACTTCTGGACCCAGGAAGTGAGGCTTCAGGTGGGTGATTTCAACATTTTCAGTCACTCCGGGCAGCCTATGGATATGCTGGCCTTTATCAACGACGCGCTCATGGCCGTTTTCTTTTTTAGCATAGGCCTTGAAATCAAGCGCGAGATTCTTGTGGGCGAGCTGTCATCGTTCAAGCAGGCCCTGTTGCCTATCCTCGCGGCCATAGGCGGCATGATTGTGCCGGTCGCCATTTTCATGACCATGAGCTACGGTACCGACTGGGCCGGCGGAGCTGCAATCCCCATGGCTACCGATATAGCCTTCTCCTTAGGCGTGCTGGCCATGCTCGGCAAGCGTGTGCCTCTTTCGCTTAAGATTTTCCTCACAACCCTCGCCGTAGTCGACGATATCGGCGGCATTGTGGTCATCGCCGTGTTCTACTCCTCGCATATCGACCTTATGCTGCTTGTCTATGCGGCAATACTCTTCGGCGTGCTTCTGCTCGGCTCTAAGCTGCATATCAAGAGCAAGATCTTCTATCTCGGCATAGGAGGCGTGATATGGTTTCTTTTCCTCAACTCGGGCATCCATCCTACCATCGCGGGTGTGCTCGTGGCATTCTGCGTGCCGGCGACTCCGGTTTTCGCCCCAGGCAAGTATATCCACATCATCAAGAAGTCAATCGACCATTTCTGCGATCCGGCGGTACCCGAATGTCTCGACCGGAAGACGATTCTCTCTAAAAACCAGATGAACTGGCTCAAAGAGGCCGAGTCGGCATCAGACAAAGTGATTTCGCCCCTGCAGGAGCTTGAGGATTCACTGCATCCCATAGTCAATTTCTTTATCGTGCCATTGTTTGCCTTCGCCAATGCCGGCATTTTCCTGCTCGACATGGACCCGGCCTCGATTTTCGAAGGTGTTTCCCTCGACGTGATGTGTGGCCTTGTGTTAGGTAAGTTCCTGGGTATATTTAGTTTCTCGTGGCTGACGGTCAAACTCAAATGGGCTCCCATGCCGGCCTATGCCAACTGGCGCATGATGGCCTCGATGGCACTTTTGGGAGGCATAGGTTTCACCGTTTCGCTTTTTATCGCCAACCTCTCTTTCGGCGGAAATCTCGAATACGCCTATCTGCTCAACCATGCCAAACTCGGCATCGTGGTGGGTTCGCTTATTGCGGGCATTGGTGGATTCCTGCTCTTGCATCATACTCTTCCTAAGGCTCCTGCGCCAGATGCAGTCGACCCTGACGAATAGGTAAAAAATTATAAAATGAGCTGAAAATTTTGGATTTTCACAATTATTTGTTAATTTTGACGCGAAGTGTTAAATCGCTTCGCGTCTTTATCGCTTTTTCAGGTATTTTCGCAAAAACAAACATTAGTTTCAATTGTTAATAAAATAAGTAGTTGTTAAAAATTGAAGGAAAATTCAAAATCCGGCAATATGCTGATTTTTAGCATCTATTTAAAGGAGATTTTTTAAAATGAAGAAACAGACAATCTGGATATTGACCATACTTATGGCGGTGACCTTCATTGGTTTGCTGTGCATGCAGATTGTATATATGAGAAATATGGTGTCGATGCGCAACGACCAGTTTGTGCAGGGCGTCAAGCAGGCGCTGATAAAGGTTTCGCTGAAGCTTGAGCAGGACGAGACGCGCTATTTCCTTGAGGAGGACGTATCGCAGGTAGAGTCATCGAGCTCTTTCGCGCAGTATTTCGGCGACCCTGTTCCTAAGCTCAACGGCATCAAGTATACATTTACCACTTCGACCGGTCTCGAGGCCGACCTTACAATCAAAGGCGACATCAACGAGCTGGCCAAGCTCCAGGACGCCAATTCCTCGCTGGCCGACCGCTATCGCCGCGCAACCCCCAATTATCAGAACCAGTATCTTTATCAGAAGGGCATGCTCGACGAGGTGATTCTAAATATCATATCGTCGGCATCCGACCGTCCGATTATGGAGCGGGCCGACTCGACTCTTGTCCGCGACTATATCCGCACCGAGCTAAATTCGGCAGGAATCGATATTCCCTTTGAATTCGCCATAGTCAACAATCTGGGCCGCGATATGTACCACTCTGCCGGTTACAATCCCTCGGTTGAGCCGGTCGACGACGAAGGCAACCCCAGCATGTTTGTCCAGACCCTCTTCCCCAACGACTACTCCGGCAAGCCTTACTATCTGAAAGTGTTCTTCCCCACGAAGAAAGACTATATATTCTCCTCCATCAGCTTCATGGTGCCGTCGTTTGCGTTCACCCTGGTGCTCTTGCTCGTTTTTGTCTTCACCATTATCGTGGCCTTCAGGCAGAAAAGGCTCTCGGAGATGAAAAACGATTTCATCAACAACATGACCCACGAGTTCAAGACCCCCATCTCGTCGATTTCTCTTGCCGCCCAGATGCTCAACGACTCTTCGGTGCGCAAGTCTCCGGCCATGTTGCAGCAGATTTCGTCGGTTATAAACGATGAGACAAAGCGTCTGCGCTTCCAAGTTGAGAAGGTGCTTCAGATGTCGATGTATGACAAGCAGCATTCGTCATTGAAGCTTACCGACGAGGACCTCAATCTCATAATCTACAACATTGTGAATACCTTCAAGCTCAAGGTCGAGAAATATGGCGGCAAAATCACCGCCGACCTTGACGCCGAGGATGCCATAGCAAACGTCGACGAGTTCCATTTCACCAACGTGATTTTCAACCTGCTCGACAACGCCGTGAAATACCGCCGCGAGGACGTGCCTCTTAATCTCTCCGTCTCATCGCAGGATATTTCCGACCACCGCATCCGCATCGTGGTGGCCGACAACGGCATAGGCATTCGTCGCGACGACCTTAAGAAGATTTTCGAGAAGTTCTACCGTGTTTCCACCGGCAACCTGCACGATGTCAAAGGTTTCGGTCTCGGTCTGGCCTATGTCAAGAAGATGGTCACCGAAATGGGTGGAACCATCACCGCCGAAAGCGAGGTTGGCAACGGCACGAAGTTCATAATCATTCTGCCACTGTCAAAAAACTGATTGCGCTTCCAACGGTGGCTTTCATACCGGTCCGTCCCGTCCGGTCCGTCCACAACCGGAGCCGATTGAATAAACGATATGACTAACGGAAATAATAAATAAATTAATAATATAACTAATTAAACCCTAACAAATTATGGAAGACCGTATGCGAATACTGCTCTGCGAAGACGACGAGAATCTCGGCATGCTTCTTCGCGAATACCTCCAGGCAAAAGGCTTCAACGCCGATCTTTTCGCCGATGGCGAAAGCGGCTACAAGGCTTTTCTCAAAGGTAAATACGACATCTGTGTGCTCGATGTGATGATGCCTAAGAAAGACGGCTTCACCCTCGCACAGGAAATACGCACCGTCAACTCAGAGGTGCCTATCATTTTCCTCACAGCCAAATCACTTAAGGACGATATCCTCGAAGGCTTCAAACTCGGTGCCGACGATTATATCACCAAACCTTTCTCCATGGAAGAGCTGGTATTCAGAATTGAAGCTATCCTGCGCCGCGTAAAAGGCAAGAAGGGCAAGGAAATCACCATGTACAAGATCGGCAAGTTTACCTTCGACACTCAGAAGCAGGTGCTCATGATCGACGACAAGATTACTAAACTCACCACCAAGGAAAGCGAACTACTGAGCCTCCTATGCGCCCATGTCAACGAAATTCTCGAGCGCAATTATGCCCTCAAGACAATCTGGATCGACGACAATTATTTCAATGCACGCTCTATGGATGTTTATATAACCAAGCTCCGCAAACATCTCAAGGCCGACCCCTCAATCGAGATCATCAACATTCATGGCAAGGGCTACAAGCTCATCGCACCCGAAGTCGAAGGCCAGAACTGAAATCCATCTTATAATTGACAATATAAAGCCGCGTTTCGTCTGAAGCGCGGCTTTATTATGAAATTACCCGGGCGAGTCAGTGACCCGCCACGGGTATTTGAGATTATCAGTAAACCAGCTCGAAGTCATCGATCCACATTGTGGAATTACCACCCGAGAAATAGTCGCCCCAGCGGCTGGCAGATGCCACCACGATGATGTCGGCCGGCTTTTCGTTCTCGCGGCCGCTCTTATAGTTGAGCTTGATTTCAAAGGGCACCATGTCCTCGCCGGGTGTATTGGCGGTAAACACCACTTCTCCATAGGCGATTACATTGTCCTGATCCTTGCTGAAGAGCTGACGACCTTCATCCTTGTCGTTGGTCTTGACTATCTGGGGATAACTATGGATTTTCTTGTCTTTGTCGGTATAAGTCTGCAGCGTGCCATCGACCAAAGCTACATAGATGATACCGTTGTCGGTGATGCCCTTGGTGCATTCGGGGGGACAGTATTCTTTTATGTATTCCACGCTGCCGGGACGGTATTTCACATATCCCTTCATTGCCGAAGCGGCATAAGGCCATTCACGGCCCCAGCCGAGCACGCCGTCGGTGCCTTCGGTGGCAAGGTATTTTCCCACGAAGGCATTACCGGCCGCAAACTTGCCGATGGTGCCGAAACCAACGAATCTTGAGCCGAGCTTGGCCGAGCATGTGCCGCCATGCTTTATCGATGTATCGCTTACGGTGATGTTATAGTTTGCTCCCATAGTAGTCGAACCATGGTTGCCGCTGTCCCAGAAAATGTTGACCTCGCTGTCGGTTAGGAGCCAGGGTCTGCCCACCTGCAGCCAAGATTCGAAGCCGCTGTTGGGCAGCTGAGGCGAATAGGAGATGAAGGTAAAGGTCTTGCCTCCCTGGAAATCGGCTGTCGAGGCGGTGTATTCGTAGGTCTTGCCGGGTGTGAGGCCGGTGATGACTGCCGACATGGCTGTGCCGTCAACCATGGCGTCGATATGCTGCCACTCGGTTGCGCCCATTTCGCGGTAGTCGAATCTCGCACCGGTAGCGGGAGCCTTGATCACACGGCCCCTGAGAGTGGCTTTGCGGAACCAGTCTTCGGTCTGTTCCACCGTGATTTCTAACGGCTGCACAGGCTCGTCGGTGATTTCAAAGGTGAGATTCTTTATGGTCTGGCGGTTGTCTTTGTCAACGGCTCTGAAGCTCATCATATGTGTGCCTTCCTGTGTGATTCTGTCAGTGAAGGCCGATGTGAGGTTTATTACCATCATCGAGGTGCCGTCTTTCATTATATTGTAAATCCAGTCAATGCCGGCGGCTTTGAGCTTGGCTTTGTTCTCGTCGCTTGCCTTGAAGAGTCCGAATGAGTCGGAGCCTTCTATGCCTACCATGGCGCCAAGGCCGGGCATCGAAAGTTCGAGAACGTCAAGCCCGGTGCCGGCGTAAACCTTTATAGTCTTGTCGCCTATGCCGTATGAGCCGTTGGTCTGAGGCTCGGAGAAATCAAATCCCACACCCTCGATGATGGGGTTGACCGATATTTCCACCTCGTCTTCGACTGTGATGTCGGTCTCCTCCACTTCGATGTGGAAGAATGCGCCGCCGTTGTCCGCACCGCCTTGTCCGTTATACTTTATGTGGAGTATGTAGAGTTTGCCGGGCTGCGCGTTCTCGATCACGCCGTTTTTCTCTACTTTAGAGCCCGATTTGTCGTCGGCCGAGAATTTCCACGCCAGATTTTTGTCGTATGAGGGCATCATGAAATAGCCGGTGCGTGAATCTATGCCGTCGAATGAAAGTTTGCCTCGTTTGTGGCCCACCTCCATTTTCAGGTTGTCGAGCAAATCGTTTACCCCTTCGAAATATTCCACGGCGACACCCACGTTTGCGATCTTGCAATTGACTGTGATGGCCGAGGTCTGGAGAGGCTGTATGTCAAATTCCTCGCGACCCTTGAACCATCGGTCGGTAAACGAGGCGCTTACCGAGTCGCCCGTCCATGCCTCGGCTATATAGTGGCCGGAAAGCAGGGCAATGCTCTCCTGTGGCAGATTCTCGAGTCCCTGATATTTTCTTACCGGGCCTTTTGAATTTGAAATCCATATTATGCATTTCTCGGCGAGGTCGCCGCTGAGCTCGGCCCTTGAGCTGCGGGCTATTTCCATATCGGTGCTTACCTTGGCCGTAAGGGCGAGATAACCCTCGCTGCCGTCGGGAAAATCTTCCTGAGAGCAAGAGCCGACGCCTACCATCAGCGCGGCGGCTATCGCTGCCCCGCCTATCATAGATGTTATCTTAAATGTCTTTTTCATTGCCTGGAAATTTATTACTCCCCGTATGACGGGTCGGAGTGGAACTTAAGGTCAACGGTCTTTTCATTGCCCTTTTCATCGATAATGGTGATTCTGAAGGTATGATCCATGGGATCGTCGGCAAGATTCAGCATGGGTATGAAGGGCGTGAGGTTGAATACCACTTCTTTCTGTCCTTTTACTCCGTCTTCGATGGGGAATCCGAAACCGGCGAGACCTTCTTTGTACACTCCCGGTTCGGCGAGGTCGAATTCATCGGTAAGACCCACGCCGGAGAGGAATTCTTTAGTGAGGTAGTCGGATATGATCTTGACCTTAAGATTGGTAAGAGGATTCTTTGACGTGATGCCGAGTACGTAATCCTTACCTTCCTTGGCGTCCACAACTTTGCCTGTGAGGTCCATGCCTGTGGGTGTGAGGGTGAAGAGATCTTTATCCGGGTCATCAGGCTTGTCGGGATCGGGATCTTCCTGCCCGGGTTTATCATCGTCGCCGAGGTTTTCTTCGTCGATTTTAATGGTGCCGTTGCCGTCTTCCTCAAATATGTCTTGGTCGATTGTGATGCCGTCGCCGGGATTGATGCTTCCGCTTTGTCCGGGCACGCCCTTCATCTTGAAACGTATGAGGCGGTGGGTGCCCGGCTGCACATCGGTGAGCACCACGCGGGCATCGGCCTGCGAGCCGTTGACTGTGCCTTTAAAGGCCGCCACAAGTGTGGAACTGCCCTCGAGTGCCTTGAAATATCCTGACCGTTTTTCGCCTTTGACAAAGTCGAGACTTCCCTTGTCGTTGGCAACCACTGTCACCTTGCAGTCGTCGGTCATATATTTGGAGAGGAGTTCCGAGAAAGTTATGGTCACCTTTATGGAGGCGAATTTACAGCTTACCGCTCCTATCGGAGTCACTTTGTCGGCCTCGACCTTAAAGCTTTTGCTACCCTTGTAGTAGGGATGTTCCCATTCGGCATCCTTTACTTCGTGAGACTCCACCTCTACGGTATAGTCACCTGCGGGAAGGCTCACTATTTCGGGCATTTCGCCGAAGGTATAGCTGCCGACGGAAGTGCCAGTGCTTTTATTGATTTTTACCAGAAAGGGTTTCACATCAATATCGACCGAGGCGCGGCTTCCGGTCTTGACACCGGCCGAGCGCCCGGTCTCTATGGTGATCATGTCGTTTGATACATCGACGCTCATGCTCCTGAGCTCCACTTTGCCGTCTTTGGCCTGAGGTTCGGGATTGAATGTGTCATCGCAGGAGTTAAACGCCGGCATCAGAGCCATCAGCGCCACCGCTCCCGCAGCGGCATATATTTTGGTCTTTTTAAGTTTCATTGCAGTGCGGTTAATAAATGAGGTTTATATCATCAATGTAGAGGCTCGAGCCGGTTAACCTACCGTCGGAAAGGTTGCTGAATTTAGGGCAGTCAAGGTTATTGTCGTTTATCTTCAGACATTCCTGATTGCCGCTCGATTTGAAGCTAATCATTATTCTTGTGGCTTTTCCGTTTTTGAGGCTCAGATAAGTCACTGGAATATTTACTTTCTGATAAGCGTCGGCTTTGGGAAGATTGCGTTTTATAGTTTCTGTAATTTCCTGACCGTCGCTGTTGAGAATCCTGATTTCGGCATATCCGTAGTCGGCTGAGTTTTTCGGACGGTATTTATACCAGAACTCAACGGCAGAGGGCCTCGAGGCGAATGCATAGCCCGAATAGTTGGCTCCATTGTTATATGAGCCGAGGAAAAGCTCACCGGCAGCGATTTTTTGGCAACCTCTGCCCGAGGTTGTTCCTAACGCATCGTTGTCGCCATAACCCACTGTCTCGATGACTGCCGCAAGAGAGCCTCCGTGTACATCGGTTGTCTTGCGTGTGCCGGAGAATGCACAATATGAGGTGCCTTTGTGGGAGAACATGTTAAGCGTACTGCCTCCTTCAGATGTAGTTAGTTCATTTAGGGTCGCCCAAACGGCATCGGCCTTTGATGCTCCCGGATATTCTATCCACCAGTATTGGGTCTTGCCGTCGACTCTCGACCATGTCTCCATGTCGGAGTTGGGTATCTGAAGCGCGGCCTCGGTGGTGATGTTGAGCACGGGGCAGACATTTTCGGTATTGTTGTCGCAGCTTGCGCATACGGCATTTGCAACGCCGGGGGTGAGGCCCTCGATCTTTATGCGGTTGCTTTCCACAACCGTGGCCTTGAGCTCTCTCTTGTCGGCACCTACATAGAATTTGGCCAGAGGGGCGAGTTTTGTAGCGTCGAAGGTCTCGCAGACGAGCGATACTATCGCATATTTGGCAAACACATCGTTTTCGTTTACCGCCAGCGTAAAGTCGGGAGCCGAACGGGTGACGGTGATTTCTTCCGATGCCTTGTTGCCGCTGCGGCCTTTGAGAGTCACCGCCTTCTCGTCTTTGGGCAGACCGGAGAGCACCAGACTGTAACGTGTGCTACTTCCTCCTATTAGTTTGGCATCCTCGATTTTAAGCTTGCGCTCCACACCGTTTTCATCTACATAGAATATGCCGAAATCGTCGGTCACACGGGGGGCGTTGTATTCCATTTCAAGACCTATGCGGTCATCGCCCATTTTTATGACCGAGGGATTGGAAATGGCTATTATGAGTTCTTTTATGTCTATTTTTACAGTCACTTCGGCCGTCTTCATATAGCGGTCGGTCACTTTGAAGGTAAAATATGACAGGTGCTCGTCTTTCTCTTTGATATAGACCATATTTTTTACCACATTTGTCAGCTCCACACCGGCCATTTTCTCCGACTGCTTCAGGTTGCGTCCTATGAAGTCGAGACCTTCGAGGCGCGATTTCTCGCTTTCGGTCATGTTGAGAAGGTCGACCGACACGGGCCATCCTTTTGCGGCGAGAGTTGTCGACGAGGTGCTCATCTCGAGTTTGGCGAGGCCCCCGCGGGCTACAATGCCCACACCTAAGGTTGTCATGGGCTCGAAGGTCTCTACGGCCGCAAAGGTGTTCTGCGAGTCGAAGCCGTCAAAATTGATTGTCGGAGCCGGAGCGTCAAGAGCCGCATCGGATATGTCTATTTCGATATCCTCCTGCACCATGGTGTCGTCAAACTCCACTTTTATGCCCGCATCGCCGGCCTGCTCGTCCATGTCTATCGTGTATTTGTAATGATGGCGTGCTTCGGCGTTAAAGGTGTTGATCATGGCTTTGCCGGTTTTGCCGTTGGGTTTGGTAAACTCAACAGAAAGCTCGGTCGGCCCGGGCATGAAGTAGACCGGACGCGTCTCGCTGCCGTTGAGGTAGAGGTACTTGCCGGTCGAGCTTTTTACCTCCGATGAGTAGGAGGTCATATATTTTTTGAAATTGTCGGTATAGCTGACCGAGATCATAGATTTGGGCATCGTGGCCGTGATTGACACCGGGGTGGTTATGCCTTCCTGCACTATTACCGCCGCCGAGCCGTAATAAGCCAGCTGGTCAAAACCCTCGGCCTTGTCGTCGCCGACACCTGCTTCCACGAGATATTTGCCCACCGGAAATTTTTCTTCTTCGGGGTCAAATTCCGTGATATAAGTCCATTTTTTAGAGAATTTGCCGTCTTCAGAGGTAATTTTGAGGTAGAGATTTTTTTCAGTAAACTTTTCGTCGGCGCGGCTCTGATTTGGCGAGCCCACCACTTCTCCGTCAATTACCGCACGTGGCGCTATGCGTCCCGTCATACCGTTGTCGGGGCTGTCGATACTGTCGGAGCAGCCCCACAGGAGACATCCCGTCAATATCGTGCCGGCAACGACCGGATAAAGATTTCTTTTCATAGACGAATTTTTTTTGTGATAAAAATGGTTTAATTATATTTTTCGTTAAGTATTAAGTGCCCTGACGGGAGGAAGAGCCGTCGGTCGTTTCATCTGAGCACTATTCTATCAAAATACAAAAATACCTAAAAATAATTTACGGAGCAAAGCAAAATGCGAAAAATATTTAGTGAAAAAGTATGGATAATTAGCAGAAATGGCATCAAATCCGAATGCTTGAGATACCTTTCCGGCTTGAAACGGCAACGGCCGGCAGGGCTTTCCCCGTCGGCCGCTTATAAATAGAGCAGTATAAACAATTATGATTCGGAAATGATGTCTTTTAGGGAAAATGACCCTTAAAGAGGAAATGATTTATTTCGGATTGGTGCTGTCGCCTTTCTTGACCGAAGCACTGTCGTTGATTACCTGAGACTGTTCCCCGTCGGGAATCTCGTCTTCGCTTGCGACAACCTCAACCTTGTATTGCAGATATGCGATTGCCGGTGCCTTGTCGACTGCGTAAACCGGGCAGTTGATGTCGAGTACATGCGTGCCCAGGCCGGTGTATTCGTTGGTTATGATCTTGAGGCCGAAGGGCGATACGGGATTGGTGCCCACATAGTCGAAGTCCCAGTAGTAGGAGGCCGAGGTGATGAGCGCGCCTTTGTTGCTCTCGTTGTTTGTGACGGTTATACCGGCGATGTCAAATTCCTGACCTTCCACAACATATATCACGCCATCGACATAGCTCGCCCCCTTGAGGTAGACCTGAACGTCCACATCGGGTATATCGTTGTCGTCATCGTCGCAGGAGGTAAAGGCTGCCGGTGAAAGAGCAAGGGCGGCAGCGGCCACTATGCTTGAGAATAATTTAATTGCTTTCATTATTTTATCTTTTTAGTGTATCGGAAACGTGTTGTTTTTTGTCTCTTATGATATTAAAACAAGCCACGGGGAAGATGGTTCGTGAAAGTATGAAAAAAGAGCATCAGCCACGGTTTATGCCGCAGCTGATGTGATATATGGGGCAGATTTAAGCAGGGCTTAGTTTCTGAATACAAGGTCGTCGCTCTCCTTGTCGAAGTCGATGATGATGGGCTTGGTGCGGTCGACCTTCTGGGCCAGGATGTCTTTCGACAGGCGGTTGAGCACCAGACGCTGGAGGGCTCGCTTGACGG
>CAYZFL010000042.1:12542-15401 GCA_964477785.1 uncultured Bacteroides sp. | reverse complement strand
GAACTCTGAGTATGACGCAGCCAAGGAGGCCCAGGGCATGCTCGAGATGAAAATATCGCAGCTAAAGGACATGGTTGCATCCTGCCGCATAATCGACGAGAGCAAACTCAACACCGACGAGGTGCAGATTATGAATAAGGTGAAAATCAAAAACACCAAAAATAAAGCCGTGATGGAATATACCATTGTGGCCGACTCGGAGGCAGACCTCAAAGAGAAGAAAATCGCCTCGTCGACCCCCATCGCACAGGGGCTCATAGGCCACAAGGTGGGCGACAAGGTATCTATAAAGGTGCCCAGCGGCATCATGGAGTTTGAAATCCTCGAAATCTCTTTCTGATTATGGCAACAATATTTTCAAAAATAGCGGCAGGCGAGATTCCCTGCCATAAAATCGCCGAGGACGAGAAGCATTTCGCATTCCTCGACATCAATCCCGTGGCTCCCGGCCATACCTTGGTGATACCTAAGAAAGAAGTGAGCTATATCTTTGACCTCGACGACAAGGAATATGCCGAGTTTACGCTCTTTGCCAAGAAAGTGGCCGCCGCAGTCGAGGCTGCCATGCCCTGCAAGCGCATAGGCGTAACTGTTATAGGACTTGAGGTGCCTCACGCCCACATACACCTGGTGCCTCTCAACAAGGAGGGCGACATGAATTTCTGCGCTCCCAAGCTCAATCCCTCGCAGGAGGAACTTGCCGGCATAGCCGCAAAGATTTCTGCGGAGTATAAGAAGCAAAATCCCTGATATCACTGCCGACAGGCCCCATTAAACATAAACCAAGATGAAAAAAATCACAAAACTTCTCATAGCTCCGCTCGGCCTCGCGGCTCTCTATCTGGCGAGCTCATGCGGCGACAAAAACGGATGGGGCGTGAGCGGCAACATAGCCGACGCCTCCGGCGACACACTGATACTGGAGTCGTTTACAGCCGGCCGATGGATGCCTCTCGATACCATCGTGACCGCCGAGAACGGCGACTTTGAATATGTGAACGAGACTTTCGCTCCTTACCCCGACATCTACCGCCTCACCCGCGGCACCGAGAGCATCTATTTCCCCATCGACTCGATCGACCGCATCACTCTCACCGCCAGTGCCAGGGACTTCGCCGGCAAGCATAATCTTGCAGGTACGGCACAGGCCGAGGCATTCTCGCGTGTCGACAGCATGCTTCTGGCATCCATTACGACCAAGGGGGCCCAGGCAACTCTCCAGGACCAGGCTCTCAAGACAGCCTTTACAGAGATGATTCTTCAGAACGAGAGCCTGCTTATGCCTTATTATCTGGTGACCAAGACGGTGGCTGGTCAGCCCCTCTTCAATCCCGAGAACCGCAAGGATCTTAGCGTGATAGGCGCCGTAGCAAACCTTTTCAACATACAGCGTCCCCAGGACTCGCGAACACAGTATCTTGCAGAGATATTCACAAGCCATAAGTTCGCCAACCATCCCGGTTCGACGGTCGAGGCATCGCTTTCAGGCATCCCTGAAGATATAGCGCGCTTTGATATCAACGGTAAAAAACAGACACTCAGCGAAATCGCAAAGGGTCATCCCACGATTCTGAGCTTCACCCGCTATGACAACAAGCTCTCGCCAGCCTACAACGCCGAGCTCAACAAGGTTTGGGAGCAGTATCACGGCGCAGGCCTGCAGATTTTCCAGATTGCCTTCGACGAAAATGAGGTAACCTGGAAGACAGCGGCCGCGAAGATTCCATGGATTACGGTCTGGAATGCTCTCACCGACCCGGTGACTCCTATCGCCACCTATAACGTGACCTCGTTCCCCACAACGTTTATCCTCAACTCAAACGGCGACCTTGTGGAGCGCGTCGATGACCCGACTAAGATTGCTTCGGCAGTCGCAAAATACTTCTGAGAATATACAACGACAAGAACATAACATAATGAAAGCCTGCGCCGGAGCTGTGAAGCTTCGGCGCAGTCGCTTTCAGAGAGGAATGAATTTGGTTAATCGCGGGCAGACGTTTGCCTGTAGGACGTCCATACCAGGGTTACTCATCCAGCAGGAAACAGTGGCGGACGGCGCGGCGTATGCGGCGTGCGGGTTCGCTGTCGCCGTGCAGTATGGCGACTATCTCGCGACGGTAGGCTTCGACCGAGGTGAGACCGCAAAGCTGCGCAACGTCGCATTGTGTGAGCATGGGCTTGAAGTTGAAAACCTTGAGCACTCCGGCATAGTCCTGAGATTCGAGCAGGCTGTGGAAGCGGGCCATGAATTCATCGTATAGCCTGCGGGGCCTGATTTCGTCGATGAGACCGGCGAGATGCTCCTCCATGCTGTCGATGTTGCGGAACTTGCCGTCGATGCGGTATTCGACCGTGCGCTTTACGCGATGGCGTGTATGCTGAAGGACTTGGTCAACAAGTTCGGCCGAGAACATTTTAAACACAGATTTCTTTACCGATGCGATCACCTTATTCTCGTCCTTGCCGCGCTTGGAGGCCACGGCGCGAATCACGTCCTCGAGCATGAGTATGTTTTCGATTTCTGCGACCTCCGGCACCATGATGCGGCGGTTGCGCAGATATTCCACCTCATGGTCGTCGCGACGGTCACGGTCGACAATGCCCCGGCTGTCGAGCTGATGAAAACTTCTTAGGTCGTTGAAAGTTCTGGTGGCCTCTATCACCTTGTCGCAGCTGCCTAATGATTTTACAATATAGTCCTTGAATATGAGGGGATAAAGCTGAGAGTCGATTGAATTTTTGCCGTCTCCCTCGATGAAAAGCACGGGCTTGCGGCTGCCCACGATGGCCATGTAAACTTCGTCGGGCAGACCTTTGCTGCTCTGCAGTATGTCATAGTCCCAGAGCATACGGCGGTTG
>CAYZFL010000042.1:0-12532 GCA_964477785.1 uncultured Bacteroides sp. | reverse complement strand
ACAGTTCCTCACCCACAGCGTCTTGGCACCGTCGCGGCTGGAGGCGAAGGCTACATCGTGTGTTGTATAAACAAAGCGGCAGTCGGGTCTCAGTTGCTCAAGACGGTTCCACAACGCGGCGGCAACGGTGGGATGCAGCAGCATCTCGGGGCTTTCGACGGCTATGACGGCATTTTTGGGGGCGTAGGCTACGGCGCCGATGTGATAGAGCACTGCTTTCTCGCCGGCAGAGAGGCGGATTGACGAGTAACTTTCCTCGCCGTTGCGGGTGAAGAGAAATTTGCCGCTGTCGATCAATACCTTATTGTCGGGAAAAACTTCCTGCCATAGATTTATCACCGTGTCGAGACGTGTGCTTTTGAGCACTGCTTCGGGGTTGCGGGCTCTGGAGAGCTTGAAACGGATGAGGTTTTTCATCTCGTCGTGCATCAGCAGGGCAAGCAGGCGCTCGAAACCGCTGAGATTCTGCTCCTGAGGGTCGTTGCGCATCTCCCGCAGATAAATGCGGTCGACGCCCGAGGTAAGCGGTTCGGGGGAGATTTTGCCGCCGTAAAGGCCCTGGATTACGGAAATGCGGTAGCCTTGTTCGCCGAGGTCTTCGAGCAGACGGTTGGTGAAGCGGGTCTTGCCTGTGCCGTTTGCGCCTATGATGATAAGCCGGTCGGTGTCGGGCGATATGCGCCTTATGGTGTGGTCTTTATGCGGCGGGAGAATGATGCCGGGCATGGGAGTGGCGGCAGGAGCGTCGTTGCGCTCGGCCTTGGTGCTGTTTCGTCGGGAATTTTCGGTTTTCATTATTCCTGATATTAGAGAGAAGGTGATGAGGAAAGATATGGAGGCCGGAATAGCCCGGGCCTTTTGCAAATGTAAGCATTTTTATCAATTCTTTGAGCCTAAATGAGAAAAATAGCCGATAAACGAGGTAAAGTTGCCGAATAATACCTCCATAAGGCCTATGCTTTTGGCAGACATGCGAAAATTTTGTAATTTTGCAATCTCTAATTTCTGAGGTAAAAATGATTTAACAATGGATTGGTTAATAGAACTGTTCAAACCCGGTCAGGAAAGCATCGCCAGCACGCTGGTGCTCTACAGCTTTGTGATAGCTGCGGGCATCTACATAGGCAAGCTGAAGGTATGCGGCGTGTCGCTCGGCGTAACCTTCGTGCTCTTTGTCGGTATTGTGATGGGCCATTTCGGATATGTTGTCAATTCAGAACTATTGAAGTTCATCCGCGAATTCGGCCTCATACTGTTTATATTCGCCATCGGTCTTCAGGTAGGCCCGGGCTTCTTCTCGTCGTTCAAGAAAGGCGGTGTCACTCTCAATATGCTCGCAGTTACAGGTATTATCCTGAACGTGGTGATAGTCCTGGGCGTCTACTATTTCGGTAATATCAACGACATCAGCGCCCTGGTAGGTGTGATGAGCGGTGCAGTAACCAATACTCCCGGACTCGCGGCTGCCCAGCAGACCCTCACGCAGATGAATGCCGAGCCGGAGCAGATCAATATCCTTGCCAACGGCTATGCGGCCGCCTATCCTCTGGGCGTTGTGGGTATCATAGCCTCGATGTTTGTGATCAAGGCCATCTTCAAGGTTAAGATCAGCAAAGAGACTGAGCAGATTGAGAAACAGACCGATGATGCCGCCTCGCGTCCCAATGTGGAGACAATCGAGGTGTCAAACGAACTGGCAGTGGGCCAGACTCTCCTCGAGCTTCACGGAGTGATTAAGACCGATTTCATTGTATCGCGCATCATGAAGCCCGACGGCAACATCATAGTGCCGGTGAGCTCCACACAGCTCGAGATGGGCGACAGACTCCTTATAGTCTGCTCTCAGGCCGACACGAAGATGTTTGAGACCGTGCTCGGCCCGAAAGTAAAGATGGACTGGCAGACACAGCAGGGAGCCGTGCTCTCGCGCAGAATACTTATCACACGCAGCGAATACAACGGCGTGACCATAGGCTCACTGCATCTCCGCAAGGGCTACAACCTCAACGCCACGCGAGTAAATCGCGCCGGCGTGGACCTCCTGGCCTCTCCCAACCTCCGCCTGCAGATGGGCGACCGTCTTACCGTAGTGGGCGACCTCGTGGACATCGACCGCCTCGCCTCGCGCCTCGGCAACTCGATGAAGCGCCTCAACCAGCCTAACCTCATCACCATTTTCATAGGCATCATGCTGGGTATCATCCTCGGCTCAATCGACTGGGGCTACGGCATGAAACTTGGACTTGCCGGAGGCCCGCTCGTAGTGGCCATACTCATAAGCCGCTTCGGCTACAAAATTAAGCTTGTGACCTATACCTCGTCGTCGGCCTCGCTGATGCTCAGGGAATTGGGTATCTGTCTCTTCCTCGCCTCGGTGGGTATATCGGCCGGAGGCACGTTCGAGGAGGCAGTGTTCAACACCACCGGTATGTGGTGGGTTATATGGGGCCTCGTAATCACAATGGTGCCTCTTATAATCGTGGGCCTGATAGCACGGCTCAAATATAAAATCAACTTCCTCACCATCATGGGCCTCTTCTCCGGCAGCTATACCGATCCACCGGCCCTGGCCTATGCCACCGGAAGCACCGGCAGCGACGCGGCGGCTGTAAGCTACTCCACGGTCTACCCGCTCACGATGTTCCTGAGGGTAGTCGCGGCTCAGGCGCTGATACTATGCTTCGTCTGATAAGGTTTAAGATTTTATAACATTAAAACTTGGTGGTTTGAGAAGTTATTTATAACTTTGCAAAGTTTTTCAGAATAGATTTTCAATGGGAAAGTTCACGGCATATAAGTTGCCTCTAAGGGATATGACAGAGGGCAAGCATGTGTTTGAATACAAGCTCGACAAGGAGTTTTTCAAAAACATGGAGAATGAGGACGTGCATGACGCCGACCTCACGGCCACCCTCAATGTGAACTATCACAATGATGTCTATGACCTTGACTTTGACGTGGAGGGCGAAGTGACGCTGCTCTGCGACAGATGTCTGGACGCCCTGCAGTGGCCCATAAGCCAGAAATATCACATCGTGGTGAAGTATGGCGACGGTTACTGCGACGACTCCGACGAGGAGCTGGAGATTCCCCGCACCGACCCGGATATCAATGTGGCCTATATGCTGCATGACACGGTGGTGCTGGGCATACCTATCCGTCACGTGCATCCGGCAGGCAAGTGCAACCGCCAGATGAGCGCGCTTTTCCGCCGTCACGCCTCTAATCCCGACCCGGACAGCGAGCTGGAGGAAAACCTCATGGAGGAGATTGACGACATAGACCGTGAGTCACCCCGACAGACCGACCCGCGGTGGAACGCCCTCAAAGGCCTGGGATCAGACGCCGAAGTCTCCGAGGACTGAGAGAAGAGTGGGGCGGGCAGGTAAGTCAGTGAAAACCGATAGAGGACTCTGATAGCTCTGACAACTCTGAATCTCAGATAAATAGAAATATCGCATACGAGATATAAAGATATAAAGAAACAAATAAAAACCAATAGATAAGCAATTATGGCACATCCTAAACGCAAACAATCAAAGACCCGTACGGCCAAACGCCGCACACACGACAAGGCAGTAGAGCCCACACTGGCACTTTGCCCCAACTGCGGTGCATGGCACATCTATCACACTGTATGTGGTGAATGTGGCTATTATCGCGGCCGCCAGGCTATCGTTAAAGACGAAGCAGTCTGATTACGACACGCTTACCTTTAACTTAAAATCAGGCATAAGAGTTTTTCCTTCCGTAAGTCTAATCACCAAATTCCGGAGGGAAGAACTTTTTCATTGCCGGATTGTTACAAACGTGTAACATTTCACGGAATCACCTAACCTATTAAGCTATAATTATGCTTCACGCACGCATCTCCGGTCTCAGCTCTTACGTACCGGACCATATACTCGACAATGACGCACTCTCAAAGATGGTGGACACCAACGACGAGTGGATCACAACCCGTGTAGGTATCAAGGAGCGCCGAATACTTTGTGACGAAAATCTGGGTTCCTCCTACCTCGGCATTCAGGCTGTTAAACGTCTGCTCGAACAGACGGGCACCGCCCCCGAGGAAATCGACCTGGTGATTTGTCCCACTTCCAATCCCGATTACCGTTTCCCCTCCACCGCCTCTATCATCGCATATCAGTGCGGCGTCAACCCCGCATACGCCTCCGACCTCCAGCCCGCAGGCGCCGGTTTTCTGGTTGGACTTCAGGATGCCAAAGGTTATATCTCATCAGGATTATACAAGAAAGTGATAGTGGTCGCCGCCGAGAAGATGAGCTCGATGGTAGACTATGAGGATCGCGCGACCTGCCCTCTCTTCGGCGATGCCGCAGGAGCCGCCCTGGTGGAGCCCACCGAGGAGGAAACCGGTATCATGGACGCCGAGTTCCGCACCGACGGTTCTGGTCTGAGCCATCTGCTTATGAAGGCCGGCGGGTCCGCAAAGCCCGCCTCGCATGAGACAGTAGAGGCCCGCGAACACTATGTATATCAGGAAGGCCGCCACGTTTACCGCGCCGCCGTGACCGACATGCTCAATTCGTCGCTCGACGTGATGAAGCGCAACAACCTCACGGTAGACGACGTAGCCTATCTCATACCTCATCAGGCCAACATGCGCATCATCGAGGCTGTAGCCTCCCGCGCCGGATTCCCCATGGACAAGGTGCTCGTCAACATCCAGAAATACGGCAACACATCGGCCGCTTCTATTCCCCTCTGTCTCGACGAATACCGCAACCTCCTCAAGAAAGGCGACAAGCTCATCCTTACCGCCTTCGGAGCAGGCTTTACCTGGGGCGCTGTTTATCTCAAGTGGGATTTATAATGCCCGCTTAACCCTTTTTTCGATAATAATTCTCTACCATAACTTATCGGACCGCTTAAACAGGATAGGCGGTCCGATTGTTTATAAAAAGGTCGAAAGATCAGTGAGGCGTCAGGCTGGGATAAATCAATTGGGCCTAATATGACACCTCAGAATTTACATAACGAACTAAAACACATTAAAATATGAGCGAAACAAACTTCAAATCAGGATTCGTGAACATCGTGGGCAATCCCAACGTGGGCAAATCCACACTTATGAACGACCTTGTGGGCGAACGCCTTTCGATTATAACCTCAAAAGCCCAGACCACGCGCCATCGCATTATGGGAATCGTCAACACTCCCGAATATCAGATTGTATTCTCAGATACGCCCGGTGTGCTCTCTCCAAAATACAAACTTCAGGAAAGTATGCTCAATTTCAGCGAAGGAGCCCTCAGCGACGCCGATGTGTTGCTCTATATCACCGATGTGGTGGAAGACCCTACGAAGAATGCGGATTTCCTTGCAAAGGTATCGAAAGAGTCTGTCCCCGTGCTTCTGGTCATCAACAAGATAGACCTTCTTAAAGGCAACGACGATCTTGAGAAAATTGTGAGCCGCTGGCAGGAACTTCTTCCTAAAGCCGAGGTTTTCCCAATCTCGGCAAAAGAGAACTTTGGCACAGACCTGCTGATGAAACGCATCATCGGACTGCTGCCCAACCATGAGCCTTACTTCGGCAAGGATGCCCTCACCGACAAGCCCGCGAGATTTTTTGTCACAGAGATAATCCGCGAGAAGATTCTTACTAATTATGACAAGGAGATACCTTATTCGGTGGAGGTCATCGTCGAGAAATTCGAGGAGAAAGAAAACTCCATCCATATCATGGCTGTGATCTACGTAGAGCGCGACAGTCAGAAGGGTATCCTCATAGGCAAGGGTGGTCTGATGCTAAAGAAGATAGGCACCGAGGCAAGAAAAGACCTCGAGAAATTCTTCGGCAAGAGCATCTATCTTGAATTATTCGTCAAGGTAGAGCCCAACTGGCGCAACCGCGAGAACAAGCTCCGCGCCTTCGGCTATATTGAGTAAAGGCAGGTCTTTTGGCTCATAAACGAAATTTTTAGTAAATTTGCAGGGAAATAAGAAACTAACATAAACCATGGGACAGATTGTAGCCATAGTAGGACGGCCAAACGTGGGCAAATCCACGCTCTTCAACCGCCTGACACAGACTCGCACCGCCATCGTGGACGAGACCGCCGGCACCACTCGCGACCGACAATACGGCAAGTTTGACTGGAACGGCAAGGAGTTCTCCATAATCGACACCGGCGGCTGGGTTGTAAATTCAGAAGATATTTTCGAAGGAGAAATCAACAAACAGGTTTCGCTCGCCATCGAACAGGCCGATGAGATATTGTTTGTGGTCGATGCCATGAACGGCGTTACCGACCTCGACGACAGCGTGGCGGAGATACTGCGCAAGTCCACAAAACCGGTGATACTTGTGGCCAACAAGGTAGACGGCAACGAGTGGCTTTACAACGTGCCCGAGTTCTACAAGCTCGGTCTGGGCGACCCATATCCCGTATCGGCAATCAACGGCTATGGCACCGGCGACCTTCTCGATGAAATTGTGAAGAAACTGCCCGAGAAGCCCGAGGACGAGGAGGAAAAGCTTGACGACATACCCAAGTTTGCCATCGTTGGCCGACCTAATGCAGGTAAATCGTCGCTCATCAATGCCTTCATAGGCGAGGACCGGCATATTGTTACCGATATCGCAGGCACGACTCGCGACTCTATTTACACACGATACAGTAAGTTCGGTTTCGACTTCTATCTGGTCGACACAGCCGGTATACGTAAGAAAAACAAGGTCAATGAGGATATCGAGTATTACTCGGTAATCCGCTCTGTCAGAGCCATCGAGGCCAGCGACGTATGTATACTGATGATTGACGCAACACGAGGCATCGAGGCTCAGGACGTAGCCATATTCTCGCTCATCCAGCGAAATAAGAAAGGTCTTGTGGTGGTTGTGAACAAATGGGACCTCGTACAGGACAAGTCGCAGGCGGCCATCCGGCATTTCGAGGAGGCTATCCGCGCCCGCCTGGCTCCCTTTACCGATTTCCCCATAATCTTCACCTCGGCGCTTACAAAGCAACGCATTTTCAAGGTGCTGGAAACAGCGGTGCAGGTCTACAAGAATCGCCGTCGCACGGTGCCCACATCACAGCTCAACGTCGCTCTGCATGAAATAGTGGAGGCATATCCGCCCCCAAGCAACAAGGGCAAATATATCAAAATCAAGTATGTGACCATGCTCAAGGGCGCGCCGATACCCACCTTCATATTCTTCTGCAACCTTCCGCAGTGGGTTAAGGAGCCATACAGACGCTATCTCGAAAACCAGATACGTCAGCGCTGGGACTTTAACGGCACGCCAATCGCAATCTATATGCGCGATAAAAACAAAGAGAAATAAATCCGGGAAATTCCGCGATAAGATAATGGACAATCGGGTTTCGGCTATGACGTCGGGACCCGATTTCTATATAAGCCCAAGGAATAAAACGGGATTTTCATATGACCCTGTGAATTCGGCGCAGATAAACAGTATATCAGGTAGAGTGTTTCCCGTTTCCCGAGGCGGGGAACAGTGGGAAACGTCACCCCGTTTCCGGCGTTGAGAAACGGGAAACGCGGTCTCTTCGTTGGTGCTGACCGACAGTCTGAATCTGGCACATGATATAATTTGTATCTTGTGGTGTGTTTCCCTGTTTCACGCTTGGAAAACACTGGGAAACATCCCCCTGTATCCCGCGTTGGGAAACGGGAAACGCTATGGCTGTCATAGGATAATCCATCGCGTCTGCCGTGTCTCTACATATTATATAGCCGGGCTATATATATTATATATACTATATTAATTAGATATAGCCATAGACGGAAAGAAGACGTACCAGGGAATTTACCTGCCAGGGAATTTACCTGTCGCGCGATATGAAATGAGTAAACATTTCAATGCTCTGCCCGCTAATGCTGACCAATGGCCTGAATTTGGCCCGGGCTAAAATATTCCGGCGTGGCTCAAATTAACCCCGGGTTATAAATATATATATTATTATATTATATAATATATATATTATACATATACTATACTGAAATATGAACCCGGAGGAAATGTTTCAGGGAATGTACAGCTTACCGTGATGGGAAAGAAACATTTCAATGTGTTTCCCGTTTCTCGACACGGGGAACAGGGGTACGTTTCCCTATGTATCCCACGTTGGAAAACGGGAAACGCTGTCAATCATCAGATGCACTTTTGTGATGACTTAGTTCACTCTGCCAACAGCTTTTATGCTGACATCCATTGCGTTAGCCCTGATTTTGGCTCGCTTCAAAATTTTTATCCGTCAGCAGTAGTTCCTTTACTAAAAGGATGAGGACTAAAATAGAGAGAGCTGGAAGGGTAGGGAGTGTTGGTCGGGACCTTTGCGCCTTTTGCGTCGGCGGGTCGAATTGCCGGGTAATGAGGCATGGATTTCAGCGCTTGATTCGCCGGATTCTGCTTTAGCTTCGGTCGCTAAATCGTCTTTGGCGGGTTCGTCATTTGCTTCGGCTGCAGCTTTAGTGTTTGCGGAAGGCTCCGACGGCGCGGGTTTGGAATCTTCTTTTTCGTTTTTGAATTTGCGTTCTATCTCTTCGAGCTCCGAGTCGGATATCTTCATGGAGAGGTTTGCGGCTCTCATACGCCGCTCGGCCTCGAGACGTTCGTTCTCCAGGCGTGTTTCCTCAAGCTGCTGAGCCTGAATTCGGGCCTGACGCTCGTTCTCGAGTCTGCCTGCATTCAGCTCATCGTTAAGAGACTCGGCTTTTTCGAGCTTGGAAAGAGCATCCTCACGCTCCGAACGTGCCTCCCTGAGCTCGCTGTTGAGTGATTCTACCTGCTGGCTCAGATTTGATACTTCCTCTTCGCGAGCCTTGAGATCGCTCTGGAATTTGCGTGCTTTGTTTTTGAGGCTGATAATCACCTCGTCGCGGCGCGATATGGCATCGTCGACCTGCTCGAGCTGGTGGCGAAGTTCTTCAAATGTCTGTATATTGGTCTTCAGCTCTGCGATTTCGCTGTCGCGTTTCTCCACCTCGGCTTTAAGTGAGGCGACGGTATGGAGCGAGTCGTTGTAAAGTTCGGTGGCCATACGGTCTTTGTCCTTAAGATTGTCGAGCGTGGCGCGGAGGTCGTCTCTTTCTTTTGTGAGGGCCTCGATCTCGGCTGTCTGCTGAGCCTGCAGGGCGGTGATGTCGCCTTCGGGTAAAGCACCGCCTTCGAGTGAGGCGAGGCGCAGTTTGTTGAGCAGACCTTTGTTCTCAAGGTCGAGCTGTTCGCGGTCGGCCAATGCTGTTTCAAGAGCTGCCTCGAGGTCGCGTATGCGGTCGTTGAGGGCGCGCTTCTGCCGGTCGGCGCTGAGGCGGTTTTCCTGGATTTTGCGGCGCTGCTCATCCACGCTGCCGGCCATACGTTTCATCTCCTCCACCTCGTTTTTGGCCTTGGCGAGCTCCTCGCGGTATTTTTTCTCGCCACGGTCGGCGGCCATAAGTTCGAGTCGGGAAAAGTATTGTGAAATTTCAGAGCCGAGACTGTCGAAGAGGTATTTTTTCTGAGCTTCCGGGTCGACCGAGTTTTTCAAAAAGTCGGGCAACGAAGCATTGAAAACTTCGAGCACCTTGTCGAAAATGTCATATTTAAGCCTGCCGAGGTCGACCGGTTCTTCCTTTTCGGGAAAATCTGCGATACTTCTCTCCGTTATGCCAATCTGCTCTTTCTCAGGGGAAGAGGCGGAGTGTCTGCGGCTTGCAGGCTCGATGTATTCTATGGGCTCATCGTCTTTGAGATCGGCGTAATTGTCTTCGCTGAGACCTAAGGCGTCTTTAAACTTTTTGAAAAATGACATTCTCGAAATGGTTAATCGGTGAGTGGAGCTATACCACAAAGTTACACTTTTTATGTAACTCATGCAAGTATGAAGTTTATAAAAATCAGCAACTTTCTAAAAAGTTTTCTACATAAAAGTGGAAACTCGCCGCCCTTGGCCTGCAATCTTTTGAGGAGAGAGAAATTCTTTAATGAGGCATTGCCTAATCTCCGAAAATTTGCTTAACTTTGTGTAGTTTAAATTTAAAATCCAATCATGGGAAAAGTCTTGAAAATCAGAAAGCTCAAAACCATAGTCGCCATAATCCTTGCGGGAGCTTTTGCGCTCTCGTCGGCAGGTTTCGATGCCGAGGCATGCACATCGGCTCTCGCCCTGGCAAAAGCCACAAAAAACGGCAGGCCGATGCTTTGGAAAAACCGTGATACAGGCACTGAGCACAACTTCGTGGCCCGCGTTCCGGCCAAGGACGGTAACTTTGAATACGTGGCGCTCTACAACGGCGGCGACTCGCTCCTGCTCGAGGCCTGGGCGGGATTCAATGCCGAAGGATTCGCCATAATGAACACTGCATCGTATAATCTCGCTCCCGACACGGCCAAATACAAAGACCGTGAGGCCGAGGTGATGACGGCCGCCCTTAAAAAATGCCGCACGGTGGGAGATTTCGAGAAACTGCTCAGGGAGTATAAGAAACCCATGGGCGTGCAGGCCAACTTTGGCGTAATCGACGCATTCGGCAACGGAGCCTATTTCGAGACCGACGATTACGGCTATACCAAGTTTGATGCAGCCGATGTAAGCGACGGCGTGCTGATTCGTACCAACTTCTCCGAGTCGGGCAATGCCGAAGGCGGCTACGGCTACATACGCTGCGACAATGCAAAGCATCTGCTGGGCGAGGATATCAAAAATCACAGCCTCACCCCGGCAAGCTTTACCGAGGGAGCCTCGCGCTCGTTTTACCATTCGCTTTTGGGCAAGGATTTCACCAATTCGGAAGATGCGTGGATAATTGACCAGGACTTCATACCGCGCAAATCCACCTCTGCCACGGTAGTGCTCGAAGGAGTGAAACCCGGCGAAGACCCGTCAAACACCATGATGTGGATTGCGATAGGCTATCCTCCCGTGAGCTACGTGCTGCCGGTATTCATCGACGATGTTCCCGAGGAACTGCAGCCCCTTGAACCGGGCTTCCGCAGCAAACTCTGCAACGAGACACTCGAGCGCAAGCACCGTGCCTTCCCCATCACAAACGGCAGCGGGCCCCATTACATCGACATGAACTATCTGCGTGAGGTCAACGAGAACATGCATGCGCTTTCGCTTGAAAATTACAAAAAGGGCGAACTGAAACGGGCCATGCGCCTGGGCCTTCAGAAAGCGAAAGAGAAACGCCCGGCCAAAGCCAAGCCTGCGAAGAAGTGAGCGGGCGTCGAGACGCCCCAGGCATTAGGCATTATAAGCCGTTTAGGCATTATAAGGCTACCCGCCGTGATTCTGCAAACATTTTTTGGATTTAAGCCGTTAATAATTTTATAAAGTGCTTTTTTACCACTAACTTTGCAGACAGATTCATCATGATAGAGAGAATAATCATTTTAGATCAGGTTGACCCCTTGAGTTTCTATGGGGTAAATAACAGTAACCTTCAGTTAATCCGCAACTTATATCCCAAGCTGAGAGTCTCGGCCCGTGGCTCGGTGATGAAAGTCATCGGCGAGGAAAGCGAGACGGCAGAGTTTGAGCAGCGCATACACGAGCTGGCCGACTATGCCTCCAACCGCAACTCCCTGCCCGAGGACGTGATACTCGATATAGTAAAAGGCGAGGCACCAAAGGACATAAAGCGCGACGGCGTGATAATCTACGGCATCAACGGCAAGCCTATCCAGGGTCGTACGCCCAACCAGCAGAAACTCGTCGAGGCATTTCAGAAAAACGATCTCACATTCGCCCTCGGCCCCGCCGGTACCGGCAAGACCTACGTTGCCATCGCTTTGGCTGTACGGGCACTGAAAAACAAGGAGGTGAGGAAGATAATCCTCTCCCGACCCGCGGTGGAGGCCGGCGAAAAACTCGGATTTCTGCCGGGCGACATGAAGGATAAGATCGATCCCTATCTCCAGCCGCTCTATGACGCCCTCGAGGACATGATACCCGCTGCAAAGCTCAAGGAATATATGGAGACGAAGGTGATACAGATAGCACCTCTGGCATTTATGCGCGGCCGCACGTTAAACGACGCCGTGATTGTGCTCGACGAGGCGCAGAACACCACCCGCCATCAGATAAAGATGTTTCTCACCCGTCTTGGCATCAACGCAAAGATGATAGTCACGGGCGACATCACCCAGATCGACCTTCCGCGGCCCTCCTCGTCGGGCCTTGTGTCGGCGCTTAAGATTCTCAAGGACGTGAAGGGCATAGGGCGTGTGGAATTCGGCAAGAAGGACATCATCCGCCACGCTCTGGTGCAGCGTATCGTGGAGGCCTACGAGCAGTATGACGAAGCGCATCCCGACGAAGCATCCGACGCCCCCGAAACTCCGGATACCCCTCAGGCTAAGCCAAAGGGAGAGCCTAAAGCGGACGAATGAATTATATATTTATACTCATATAACCACAAAAGCAAATTAACATCCTCTCCAAAACCAATATAATCTGTCACAGCAATGGTAAAAACACTTTTAAAAACAGACTATAACTTTCCCGGTCAGGAAAGCGTATATCACGGCAAAGTAAGAGACGTATATGAC
>CAYZFL010000041.1:10297-15451 GCA_964477785.1 uncultured Bacteroides sp. | reverse complement strand
AATCATGGGCCAGCCCTGGTATAAAATCTGGGGACTCAATCCCGAAAAAGCGCCCAACACCTCATACACCATCAGCTGGAACTCAGACCCTGTTGAGATGAACAAGGAAATCGAAGAGTGTGCGCCCTTTAAGGTAATCAAGGTGAAGATGGGTCTCGGCCATGACAAAGAACTCGTCGAGGCACTTCAGAAAAAATACAAAGGCAAAATCTGCGTGGACGCCAACCAGGGATGGAGCGACAAACATCAGGCACTCGACATGTGCAACTGGCTCGCCGAGCACAACTGCATGTTTGTGGAGCAGCCCATGCCCAAGGAAATGATCGAAGAAACCGCCTGGGTACGCGAGCGCAGCCCGCTGCCTCTCATCGCCGACGAATTCCTGCAGCGTCTTCCCGACGTGACCCGCGCCGCCCAGGCCTACGACGGCATCAACATCAAGCTCATGAAGTCGACCGGTCTGCACGAAGCCCACAAGATGGCTATCCTGGCCCGCGCTCTGGGCATGAAGGTGATGCTCGGCTGTATGACCGAAACATCTTGCGCCGTAACCGCAGCCGCCCAGCTTTCTCCCATGGTTGACTGGGCCGACCTCGACGGCAATCTCCTCATATCCAACGACCGCTTCGACGGCATCAAGATTGTCGACGGTAAGGTTACAATTCCCGACCGTCCCGGCATCGGCGTAGAACTCATAGGCTGATAACTAAAGGGCCTGACAAACGGGTACCGGCATAACCGCCTCATCCGCAACAATCAATTCATTTGGCTGTAATATACTATTTTACAGATATATCCATCAAGCTTTAACACTCACCGCTTCCGTCGGCAGCCTCACGTTGCCGCGGTGGCGGTGATTGATGCCTAATGACGACATTATGAATTTTCCTTTGTGGCTATCAAAACGAATGAGACTCGGCGAGGGCAAAAGCCGCTCGACGGGGGTTGTCATCGCCGTCGCCGGCATTGCGGTGGCTATCTGCGTGCTCGAAATCGCCGTTTCAATCGTCTCCGGCTTCAAAGAACAGATCTCAAGCAAAATCATAGGTTTTGACAGCGAGATTGCCGTCTATCCGCCATACGACGAGGTAAGCGGAACTCAGGAGTCCTACATAAAACACGCCGAAAAGGTTGTTGAAGATCTCACACAGAAGTTTCCTCAGGCCGAAGTCTCTGCCACCGTGCGCCAGCCGGCACTAATCAAGACCGACGACAATTTCGCGGCCGTGATCCTTAGCGGCTACACACGCATCCCCACCCATGTATCTTCCAATCTGAAGTTACTGAGCGGCTCATGGCCCGACTTCAACGACCGCAGTGCCGATACATGCATGGTCATAAGCCGCGACACCGCCCGTAAGCTCGGTCTCAATACCGGCGACCGAGTTACCGTTTCCTTCTTTGACGGCGAGAACATAAAGCTGCGCAAACTCACCGTCAGCGGCATCTATACATCGCATATCAGCGATTTCGACGAGTTGCTCGGATTCGCCTCCTACTATACTCTCGCAAGAATCGCCGGCATCAACCCGTCCTCGGCATCCCGAGTGGAGCTGAGAGGAGTTACCGAAAAAGACTATGCGCCGGAAGAAATTCAGGCCATCGCCGCAAACCTCCAGAGAGACTATCTCTCCTCTTATTATACCGGCAAGACAAACTGTGTCTACACTGTAGACAGCGTAGTGAGGTCGGGCGCCAACTACTTCAACTGGCTTGCCCTTCTCGATACCAACATAGTGGTAATCATCATTCTCATGGTATGCATCGCGGGCTTCACGCTCGCGTCCTCGCTCGTGATGGTGATACTCGAAAGGATAAGGGTGATAGGCGTGCTCCGCGCCATGGGCTGCACACTGGAGCAGTTGCGCAAATCGCTGTCGCTCTTGGGCATGAAGATCGTTTTCTCCGGCCTTCTATGGGGCAACATCCTGGGCATAGGGCTGATTCTCCTGCAATACTACACTTCGGCCATGCCGCTCAACCCGGAGATGTATTATCTTGACTATGTACCCGTTTCACTTACCTGGAGCGGCTACATAATCATAAACTTAGGAGCACTCGTGATTTCCTATCTCATCCTGCTTGTTCCGGCCGGATATGCGGCCCGTCTCGACCCCGTGAAATCTCTCAACTACGAGTAAGACATTAGCGAACGAATATGAGCAAATACTGTCAAAACAGCATACACTCAAATACCGATAACCATAGCCGTCTTTCATCCGGAAGCATAGTCATGCTCACTGCGGCGGGACTGATATTCGCTTTTCTGGAATATTGCTACCCGGTATCGCTCGACACTCTCTTTTTCGAGGGATATTTCAATCACTGCCTTGAGAAGGAGGGAAACTTCATGAGCGCATGGTCGAAATATGCCGGAACGATAGGCAGTCACGACAACATCCGCTTCGCTCAGATGTCCTGGCCCCTCTTCGCCTGCTTGCCCAAATGGATATATGCCCTTTTCACAGGCGCACTCGCCTCCGTCATAATATGGTTTGCGGCAAAAATTACCGTCAGCTCTATGGGGGCCAATTCCGCCGGATTCAATATTTTCTTTTTCTCCTTTCTGGCTTTTGTAGCCGGAATGCCCTGGGTAGGATCGCTTCTCTGCCCGGTGTACGTTCTCAACTACTTCCTCCCCACCCTTTTCTCGATGTGGCTCATCGACCTACTCACTAATGAAACCAAGAAAGGGCTTAAAACCACTGCCCTCGCAATCCTTTTTTCGGCTCTGATTTCGATATTCCACGAGGAATATTCGGTAATGACGGGCGGTGCGGTTTTCATGCTCATTCTCTTTAAAAGAGGCCGTGTGCCGGCAAAATATTATGCCTCGTTCCTCTCCCTTTTTGTCGTGACCTGTCTGATGGTATTCTCCTCGCATGCGTCTGCGAGAGTTGCAGACGATGCTGTGGCAATTATCTTTTCCGCTCCCAAAAAATGGCTGGGACAGAATTACATGGCGTTTATATTTTTGCTGATTACCGCTGCAGCTTTTCTCATACCGCGCACACGCCGGCGTTTAAAAAGGTCGTATAACGGCAAGGAATGTTCCCGAACTATATATTTCCTTCTTGCAGTCATCGTTATAGAAGGTCTCGGAGTCTCGGCCATTCAGGATTTCAACTGGCGCATATCGGCCTACAGCAATTTCGCGGCAGCTCTTTTGATTCTGATGTTCATATTACCCGCTTTCCTGAAATTACAGAAATTTGTTCAGAGAGCAATCAGCCTGATACTGATAGCCATGACAGCCGCCTTTTTTATATCAGTTTCGATTGAGGCGTGGAAAGTCAAAAATGCCGATGAGCAGATCATGACTCAATTAAGAACCTCAGAGACCGGCACAATAGAAGGCGACATCACGGCTCATGCCGACAATCAGATGAAATATCTCGGCCTTACGGGAGGCAGAGTATGGAAACATTCCTATACCTGGCCGGCGCTTCAAATCTACCTTGACAAGGGCAAATGGCCCGCAATCGTACCCGGTGCGCTTCTTGACGTAAATCCCGACGTGGATTCGGAACTTGAAGGCTCGGTTATCAGACGACACGGATCAGCGTTTTATTTAGCGGCAGAAGAATTCGACGATATTTCCGAGGGGAAATATACTGCAGGTTACGGCGTGGCTGAAAATTATATCGACTTCTCCGACAGACAAGGCAATTCATATCCTGCGGTCTTTACTCTGTTTCTCAAATACATGGCCCGTGACGGTCAATTCTATTACGCTGTCATTCCTTTTGAACTCGGGGCCGGGGCAAAAGAAATTACATCGGCACAAATCAAAGGCCGCTTTAACTCGGCTTATAAAGAATATTATGACGAAGACGGCAAAATCAAGGACATGCATATCACCCAACTGTATTGAATAAATACATCCTCTTTTCTATTTTTAACTCTCAGCTAACAAAAGCGGCACGGTATTTGTTAAAATAATACCGAATTTTTAATTATCTTTGCATCTTGTAAAATAGCATCACAACAATAAATGTCAGACAAAAAAGCAACCGACACCTTACAGCTCGCCGTAGAAGGCATCCAGGAGCGTAAGGGCAAGAATATAAGCATCATAGACCTGAAAGACATACCGGTGGCGGCAGCCCCGGCATTTGTCATCGCCGAAGGCACCTCCACAATGCATGTCACTTCGATAGCCGACTCCGTACAGGACTGGCTTCTCGAAAAAGCCGGTCGAAAGCCATACAACTACGACGGGTACCGTCAGGGCGAATGGATAGTACTCGACTATGGCGATGTGATGGTGCATATATTCATGCCCGAAGCACGTGAAAAATATAACCTCGAGGAACTGTGGAGCGACGCTGAAATAACCCGCGTTCCCGACCTCGACTAAGTCCGTAACTTTTAATCCGCACTCATAATTTGATTTGAGACCAACCGCTCTTCAAATCTGACATAAAGCATTAACCCCTCGCGCCGGTATATTTCCGCAGACGCGAAACCAAAACAAGAACCCGACAAAATGCCCATAAGTCCAAACAATTTCGGCCGCAACGGCTCCGGAAAAGGCAAGAAAGGCCCCATGCGCTTCAACCTTTACTGGATGTATGCTCTTATAGCCGTTTTTATACTCGGCATGTATTATCTCGACGATAATTCCGTTGAGAGAGAAGTAAGTTATTCACAGTTCGAGACCATAATCACAAACCACGTCAACGGCAACTCAGAAGATGTCGGCGCCATAACCGTCAACGGCACACAGACTGCCGCGCCGGCAACAGCAGCCACAGGCAATGACTCAGTAGCCGCTCCTGTTGCTGACGCAGAGGAGTTCAAGCCCGCATATCCGGTGAAAAACCGCGTAAAGGAGATTATAATCTACTCCGACAAGAAAGAAGCCGAGGCCGTGCTTACCGACTCTATGGCCGCCATATTTTTCCATGCCAGTGAAATAAAGCCCAACACCCAGGCTTTGGTAAAGACCAACATATCATCGGCCGACAACCTCACAAACAATATCAAGCAGTGGCGTCAGCTCGGTTACTTCAACGGCGAGGTGAAATATGAGCGCAGCGGGCAGTTCAGCACCATACTCTGGACTTTCGGTCCCATCGTGCTGCTTATCGTATTCTGGATATACTTCATGCGCCGTATGTCGGGCGGTGGCGGTGGCGGCAACGGAGGCGT
>CAYZFL010000041.1:4574-10287 GCA_964477785.1 uncultured Bacteroides sp. | reverse complement strand
AATCAAAGGCAATGCTTTTCGACAAAGACAACGCCAACAAGGTGACATTCAAGGATGTGGCAGGCCTCTCCGAGGCCAAGACCGAGATTGAGGAAATCGTGGAATTCCTCAAAAATCCCAAACGATATACCGACCTGGGCGGCAAGATACCCAAGGGCGCACTCCTTGTAGGCCCTCCGGGAACAGGTAAGACCCTTCTGGCCAAGGCCGTGGCAGGAGAAGCCAATGTCCCCTTCTTCTCAATGTCGGGTTCCGACTTCGTTGAGATGTTCGTGGGCGTGGGTGCCTCGCGTGTACGCGACCTCTTCCGTCAGGCCAAGGAAAAAGCACCCTGCATAGTGTTTATCGACGAAATCGACGCCGTAGGCCGTGCCCGTGGTCGCAACCCGAACATGGGATCCAACGACGAGCGTGAAAACACTCTCAACCAGCTGCTTACCGAGATGGACGGTTTTGGCTCAAACTCAGGTGTGATAATCCTTGCGGCAACAAACCGCGCCGACATCCTCGACAAGGCGTTGCTCCGCGCCGGCCGTTTCGACCGTCAGATTTATGTAGACCTACCCGACCTTAACGACCGTGTGGCCATTTTCAAGGTGCACCTCCGCAATATCAAGACGGCAGACGACCTCGACATTGACCTCCTGGCCCGCCAGACTCCCGGATTCTCCGGCGCCGACATCGCCAACGTCTGCAACGAGGCAGCGCTCATAGCCGCCCGATACAATAAGAAAACCGTAGGCAAGGACGATTTCGTAGCTGCCGTCGACCGCATCATCGGCGGACTTGAGAAGCGCAACAAAATCACTACCGACGAGGAGAAAAACGCCATCGCCGTCCATGAGGCAGGTCATGCCACAGTAAGCTGGCACCTGAGATATGCCAACCCCCTCATAAAGGTAACGATCGTGCCCCGTGGCAAAGCCCTCGGAGCAGCATGGTATCTGCCCGAGGAACGACAGATCACTCCATCACAGGCCATTCTCGACGAGATGTGCGCCACCCTGGGAGGCCGCGCAGCCGAAGAGCTCTTCCTCGGCCATATCTCCACCGGTGCCGCAAACGACCTCGAAAGAGTCACCAAGCAGGCATATGCAATGGTGGTTTATTACGGCATGAGCGAAAAGCTGCCCAACCTCTGTTACTACGATTCCACCGGTCAGGACTACGGTTTCTCCAAACCTTACAGCGACCAGCGTGCCAAGATTATCGACGAGGAAGTTTCGCGTATCATCTCCGAACAGTATGAACGCGCCAAGGAGATTCTCCGGCAGTACGCCGCCGGTCACCGCGAACTGGCCGACCTGCTCATCAAGCGCGAGGTTATCTTCACTGAGGATGTTGAGCATATCTTCGGCAAGCGTCCCTGGGTATCGCGTACAGATGAAATCTTAGCCGCCGGCGAGCAGAGCAAAGCCCTGCCCGAAAGTGGAGAAGCGTCATCGCGCCCCGCTGACCCATACGCCAAAGACTTTGACAACGACATAGCCTCCGGCGAGACGAAAATCGACAAGACAGATTCTGCAAAGTCAGACAAGTCGGACAAGACAGACCGGTCCGACATCTCTGATAGCTCTAATCGCTCTGATAAAGATTCACCTACACCTCCACCATATCAAGGTTAAATACAAAGAGGGCGAGCCGGTCGGCTCGCCCTCTTTGTATTATGATACTTTTATTATTTCGCCGATTCCGGCAGGCGGGAAGCTATCTCCTGACATGACTTTTCCATTACCTCGGCGGTGTTGTGTCGGCCGTTAACCGGCATTATGGGCTTGTGGATGCAGATTGTGATTTTGCCGGGATGAGGCAGTTTTGCAGAGCGGGGCATCACATCATAAGCTCCGTCTATCGTAAGCGGAACGATGGGCAGGCCAAGGCCTGTGGCGAGCATAAAGGCTCCGCGCTTGAATTCATGCATCTTGCCGTCGGGGGAGCGGTGTCCTTCAGGGAAAACAACCAGCGAACGGCTGCCGCGAAGCTGTTTCACGGCATCGGTCATCGTGTGCCTCAGAGCTGCAGCCGACGAGTTGTCGACATAAACATGGCCCATATAGCGACAGGTGAAGCCTACCAGAGGCACTTTCTCAAGGCTCTTCTTCATCATCCAGCGGAAGTTGTGACCTAAGAAGCCATAAATGGCGAAGATATCGAAGGCTCCCTGATGGTTTGCGACGAATACATACTGAGTCTTATGGTCGATGTTGTCGCGCCCCACGACTTTCACCCTAACGAAATTGAGCACACAGAAGGAGGCTCCCCAAATTTTCGCGGGCCAATAGCCGCCTAAACGACCACCGCTGACGAAGAGCAAAGTGCAGGTAACGATTACCGCAAGCAGCGTCATCAACACCATCAGCGGCAGAGCTATCAATAACTGATAAATGCGATAAAAAAACATAGTCATGTAATTTTAAGTCATGCGCCGGGCACATGACAGTCCATAGATCTTTATTTAAGCATACGGGCTCCCGCACGTCCCACTTTCTTATTATAGCGGTTGAAAATCTCCATGGCGCTCTGGCGGAAAGCCTTGGCATGGCCTCCCAACACCGGATGAGCCGCCGCCTCGTCGACCGGCAAGAGTCTGAAATTAGTCTCCTTACCGGAGGGAGGCACCACAAAGACGAGATCGTATGCGGCGTCATGGAGTCTCACCTGCCCGTCCTCGTCGCGCACGAAGAGCGTCTTTACAATCGCTCCTCCACGGGTATCGCGGGTTTTCATGTTTGAGATATAATTGCCTAATGAATAAACCACAAGCGCCTTTTTGCCGTCGGCTTTTGTCCTTATCTCCATTGGCTGAATCACATGCGGATGCGAGCCTATCACGGCATCGGCTCCCTGCTCAACAAGAAAGTCGGCCAGACTGCGTTGGGAGGCATTTGGAAGCAGCTTGTATTCCTCGCCCCAGTGGACGGCCACAATCACCACCTCGGCTCCGGCTTTGCGGGCTTTGGCTATGTCGTTTTTCATACGCTCGCGGTTGATATAATCGACAATCACCTTTGGCCCCGGCTCTATGCCGTTGGTACCGTAGGTGTAATTGAGAAAGCCGAATTTTATATTGTTTATAATCTTTATGAGCGGAAGAGCCCTGTCGCGTGCCGCGGCGTCGGAATACGTGCCGATATGGTCAACCTTCAGGCTGTCAAGCGCACGGCAGGTGTTGACCAACCCGCGGTCATGACGGTCGAGCGTGTGATTGTTGGCCGTAAGGAAAAGATCGAAGCCCATTTCCTTGAGCGCAGATGCAAATTCAACCGGCGCGTTGAAACAGGGATAGCCCGAGTAATGATGCGATTTGCTTATGGGCGTCTCAAGATTCACCACAGCATAATCGGCCGTGACGATATCAGGCGTAACGGCGTCGAAACAGCCTTTGTAGCTGTATCTGCCTCCGGTTTTTGCGGCGTCGAGCTGCCCCTGATGCTGCATGGCGTCTCCGGCGAAGACAAGCTCCGCGCTATCCTGCCCTAAAAGCAGGCCGAGCCAGGTGAAGAGAGCTATAAACAGGGGCATTCTATATTTACATTTTTCAGCAGGGTAAAGTTTGGACCTCTTTTTATTTCAGGCGGTTTTTAAAAGCCTTGAGCGTGTTGAGCATAAGCGAGCATATGGTCATGGGACCTACGCCGCCGGGCACGGGTGTTATGAAACTGCACTTGGGAGCCACATGCTCGAAGTCAACATCTCCGCTGAGGCGGAAACCGCTCTTACGGGTTGAGTCGGGAACTCGGGTGGTGCCTACGTCAATCACGACGGCACCCGGCTTGACCATATCCTCGGTCACGAAACCGGGCTTGCCGAGGGCGGCGATGACGATGTCGGCCTGGGCGCATATTTCCTTGAGATTTTTCGTGCGGCTGTGGCAGACGGTCACCGTGCAGTCGCCCGGCTCACCCTTCTGCATAAGCAGAGTGGCAACCGGCTTGCCCACGATGTTGCTGCGGCCTATCACAACGCAATGATGACCCGAGGTGGGTATCTGATAACGGCGAAGAAGCTCGACTATACCGGCGGGAGTGGCGCTCTTGAAGCAGTCGAGACCTATGCTGAGCTTGCCTACGTTGACCGGATGGAAACCGTCGACGTCTTTCTCAGGGTCTATAGCTTCGATGATTTTCTGCTCGTCGATATGACGGGGAAGGGGGAGCTGGACAATGAAACCGTCGATTTCGGGGTCTTTGTTGAGCTTATCGACTTCCGCGAGGAGCTGCTCTTCGGTGATGTCGTCCTCAAACCTTATGAGTCGTGAGCTGAAACCACATTCGGCACAGGATTTCACCTTATTTGCCATATATGTCTCGCTTCCGCCGTCGTGGCCCACGAGCACACCGGCGAGTGAAGGGGCGCGATGGCCGGCGGCAATAAGCCGCT
The DNA here is from genome assembly GCA_964477785.1 of uncultured Bacteroides sp. Lineage (GTDB taxonomy): Bacteria > Bacteroidota > Bacteroidia > Bacteroidales > Muribaculaceae > CAG-873. The sequence goes on along the minus strand of CAYZFL010000041.1, from coordinate 5,907 downwards.
CTACTTCCTGCCTGATTTCTTTCTTAATGTCTGTCGCTGTCTGCTTGCCGTCGATTAATTGCATAGGGGATAGTGAAGTATTAAGTGATAGTTATGATTTGCGAGGTTTGAGGTTATTGTCCTAATTAATCTGATTGATAGTTTATCTGCGTTTGGCCTGGCGCACGGCCTTCATCATCTTGAGGGGATTTTTCATCTTGGTCACGGTCTGCATCATCTTGCGCATATCGGCAAACTGTTTCATGAGCTTGTTTACCTCCTGCAGCGATGTGCCGGACCCTTTGGCGATTCGCTGGCGGCGCGAACCGGTGATTACATCGGGATTCTCACGCTCGTAAGGTGTCATGGAATTGATTATCGCCTCGATACCCTTGAAGGCGTCGTTGTCGATATCCACATCCTTTATGGCTTTGCCCACACCGGGAATCATCGAAGCAAGGTCCTTGATATTACCCATCTTCTTTATCTGCTGTATCTGCTGATAGAAGTCGCTGAAGGTAAACTTATTGCGGCGAAGTTTCTCCTCGATTTTCCTCGCCTCCTCCTCGTCAAACTGCTGTTGGGCTTTTTCGACGAGAGACACGATATCGCCCATGCCGAGGATTCGGTCGGCCATACGTTCGGGATAGAATGCGTCGATGCCGTCGAGGTTCTCGCCCGTACCCACAAACTTGATGGGCTTGGTAACCACCGTGCGGATGGTAAGCGCGGCACCGCCACGCGTATCGCCGTCGAGTTTGGTAAGGACTACGCCGTTGAAGTCGAGCCGGTCGTTGAAGGCCTTGGCGGTGTTTACCGCGTCCTGACCTGTCATGGCGTCGACCACGAAGAGGATTTCCGTGGGATTGACTGTCTTCTTGAGGGCCTCGATTTCGTCCATCATCTGCTCGTCAACGGCCAGACGGCCTGCGGTATCGATTATAACCGGGTCAAGATGATTCTGCTTGGCGTATGCGATACCGTTCTTTGCGATTTCGACAGGGTTCTTATTGCCCTCTTCTGAATATACAGGCACCTCAATGGATTCGCCGAGCACCTTCAGCTGATATATGGCGGCGGGACGGTCAACTTCGCAGTCCACGAGCAACGGGCGCATATTCTTCTCTTTCTTGAGCTTCTTTGCCAGCTTGCCCGAGAAAGTGGTCTTACCCGAACCCTGAAGACCCGACATTAGCACCACCGATGGCTTGCCATTAAGCGTAAGGGGAGCCATTTCGCCGCCCATGAGCCTTGCGAGCTCGTCATGGACAATCTTCACCATAAGCTCCTTAGGCTTGATGGCGTTGATTACGTTCTGACCCAGTGCCTTTTGCTTGACATCGTCGCAGAAGGT
>CAYZFL010000041.1:0-4550 GCA_964477785.1 uncultured Bacteroides sp. | reverse complement strand
CTTTGAGAGTTTCGGCTATGTTGATTTCGGTGATGCGGCCTTCGCCCTTGAGGATTTTAAAACTGCGTTCGAGCCTTTCGCTTAGATTGTCAAACATTTACGATTAAGATTTAATTTTTTTTGATTTAATATTTATTCAGACCAGGCGGTTTGTCTCCGTGTCGGGAAATATCACTTTGGGGGTGAAAGTCCCGGCTTCTTCGGGAGTCATGCGGGCGTAGCTCATGATAATCACGATGTCGCCCACCTGCACGAGACGTGCCGCGGCGCCGTTGAGGCATATCACGCCGCTGCCGCGTTCGCCCGGTATGGTATAGGTGTCGAGACGGTTGCCGTTGTTGTTGTCAACCACGTAAACCCTCTCGCCAGGCAGTATGCCCGCCGCGTCCATAAGGTCGCGGTCGATGGTGATGCTGCCTATGTAGTCGAGCCGCGATTCGGTGACCGTGACCCGGTGTATTTTTGATTTTAAGAGCTCGATTGTCATCTTGTTCTTTACTTTCGTTTGTCTTTTTTACCTTATTTCGTGTACCTTGGTATTCAGCCTTTGTAAAGTATATTGTCGATAAGGCGAACCTTGCCGCAATATGCCGTAACACAGCCCACGCCGGCTTCCTCGCCTTCGGTCCACTTGTCGGTGAGAGGCTCGAGGGTCACGGGGTCAGAGACTTCGAAATACTCGAGCTGAAGACCGGGGGCGCTCATAAATTCTTCTTCCACAAGTTTCTTTACTTCCTCGGGAGTGTGGCCTTCTTTCCATGCGCGCAGGCTGTCGAGCATGATGATGCGTATCTGGTTGGCCTGCTGACGGCCTTCAGGTGTAAGCAGGGCATTGCGCGAGCTCATGGCCAGTCCGTCGTCATATCTCTTTATGGGACAGCTCACTATCTCTATCGAATCGAAGCCGAGAAGTTCTTTCATTTTTCTTATCACGGCTATCTGCTGATAGTCCTTCTGACCGAAATAAGCCTTGTGTGGTTCTGCGGCCATGAAGAGTTTGCTCACAATCTGGCATACGCCGCGGAAGTGACCCGGACGGCGTGCGCCCTCCATCACTTCGGCTACCTTGCCAAGCTCGAAATCGCGTGTGTCGGGCACGGGATACATTTCCTCCACCGACGGCATAAACACATAGTCGACGCCGGCTTTCTCGAGTTTCTCCAGATCGGCCTTCTCGTCGCGGGGATATGTGGCGAGGTCTTCGGCCCGGTCAAATTGTGTGGGATTTACAAAGTCGCTCACTATCACCACGTCACATTCGCGACGGGCACGGTCGACCAATGATATGTGCCCTTCGTGGAGTGCGCCCATGGTAGGCACTAGACCTACAGTCTTGCCGGCAGCGCGGGCCTCGCGGCTGCGGGCCTGAAGCTCTCCGACTTTTCTGATGATTTCCATCTTTCTTGTTCTCTGTTGATTTCCAGTTTTATACAGGCCGATGCAATCTCAGTCTGTTTCGTTTTCAAGGTGCAAAATTACATATTAATGCCAAATAACGCAAATATTTCGTTTTCCTTAATATTTCTAAAGCCAAAAAAACTATGATATTGAGTAATTTGTTGTAATTTTGCGGTCGTTTCCCCTTCAGGAGGCTTCAGCCTCGGGTTAACGGTCTTACGTTTCGTCAATCAACATAAAACACATATTACAAAAAGAAATGAAAAAAACATTTTTCGGCTTCGCTTGCCTCATGGCAATGAGCCTCCTCTTCATTTCATGCGGCAACAGCGACATCGAGGGCCGTTGGAACGGCAGCGAAATGCGTCTCAACGACATCACCGGCGTGGCCGACGCCTCAACAGTAGTCTCATTTGACTTCAGTACCGACAAAGCCTCGGGCGACACAAAGTCGGGCCGCGTCATCGTCTCAGCCCTCATCAACGCCAACCAACCCCTTACGCAGGATTCAACAATGATCGCCCCTTACGAGCAGAGCGTGGCCGCTACCGCCTCTATCGAAGGGGTTTGGGCTTACGAGGATGACGATGATATCGTAATATCCTACGACCCCGCAACCTTCCGCATCAACATCGACCCCGAAGGCGTGGCAATGTCTGAAAACATGCTCTCCGGCATGCAGCAGCCTCAGGTCGACTCCCTCACTCAGATTACTATGAACTCCTGGAAAAACATTCTCGGCAAACCTGTCAGGGACCAGTTCAACAAATTCCAGAAAATCGAGGATGTGAAGGTGACCAAAGATATTCTCAGCTTCGAGAGCGGCAAGGATAAGCTTTCTTTCCGCAAAGTTCTGGCTCAGTAATTCCCTTACAAAAAAATTTTGAGCTCACGTCTCAAGCCATTTCCGGTCAGGCGTGAGTTTTTTATGTGTCTTTTTTAATCTCCCGGTGTAATTTTTCAGACTTTCCATAGTCTAATCAGATATATGCGAAACATCACCGACAAAGAGTCAAGCTACAACAGCATTATCAGCCAATACGGGCCGATGATCAGCCGCATCTGCTATTTTTATGCGGGCCGCGGGCTGAGCTTCGATGACCTGTATCAGGACGTATGCATGACTCTATGGCAAAACATCGGCAGTTTTCGCGGCGAGGCCAAAATTTCCACCTGGCTCTATCGTCTTACACTCAACACCTGCCTCACATCTGTGAGACGCGAGACAAAGCACAAGACCGTAGAGCTTGAAGACAATTACGACCTGGCCGACGCACCCGAGTCCGGCGATGAACGCGCCTCGGCCCTTTACAAGGCCATTTCGATGCTCGGCCCGGTAGAGAAAGGTATCGTGATGATGCGGCTTGATGAGAAAAGCTATGATGAAATTGCGGCCGTGATGGGTATTTCCAAGACCAATGTGGCCGTAAAGCTCCACCGCATCAAGACAAAGATGGCAAAATTTCTCAATGACACATGTGACTGATTCTGCCATTTCCGATTATGAAAAAATTCAAATAAACCCATTTGAATATGAAAGACTTTGACGAAATAAAAAAAGCATGGAATAACATCGCCACCCCGGAGGCTCCCAAAGTGAGGCCCTCCGACAGCGACAGGTCCGATACTATATGCTCCATAGCAAGAAGCTACAAGTCCGTAAAAAGGAAATATCTGCTTGCGGTGGTCTTTTCGGTTGTCGTGATGGTGCTTGCGCCAGTGCTTTACAACGAGCTTGACGCGCCTCTGTGGATAGCATGGATATATTTCGGCTACGGAGCCTTCATGTTTATGCTCAATATCGCCATTTATTTCTATCTCAATGCCCGTGACCTCCCTCTGATGCCAACATCCCAGGCCATTGTACTTGCCATAAGGCTGCTGAATATCAGCAAAATCAGAATTGCCGTGGGTTGTGTCACCGGGGTGCTCGTCATCGCAACCTTATTCTACTTTTTCATAAACATGCATAGTGTCGAAGCCCTCTGGGGTGCAATCATAGGCTTACTCATAGGCGGCGCTATCGGAGCATATAAAACCATAGGAATGTTCCGGGAACTAAAAAAAGTGATACGCCGCCTCTCGGCCATTGAAAACGATCTGAACAATAAGGACTGAAGCTTGTTATCCCTTTAGCAGACCGGATATCGGTTTAAGAAGTCCGTCTGGGGTCCAATCTAAATTTTTCTTCCATCCAATAAAATGAAATCCGCATCTTTTACAATGATTACTGCGATAGGCCTTGCTCTCGCGGGCCAGATGTTTTTCAGCTCATGCGCCGATAAAACTGCCGACAACGACAGCATTTCCTTTGAAGTCTATTCCTCCCAAAAGAATTTTCAGCTTCAGGGCAGCGGCAAAGACTATGGCATGGACAGCGACATAGTTTTCTGTGACTCCGTCAACATCCTCCTGCCCCAAAAGATATACAACAACGACATAAGCGTATTGCGAGACTCGGTGATGATGATGGCTTTCGACACTACCGGCACCGACATTCCCGCCATTTCCGATGCTTTCGCCCTGAAATGCGCCGATGAGGCCGGTTACAAGATTGTACCCGTCGACAAAAAGTTCAGGGATCTCACCGGGCCGGGCTCTTTCTCACTCATCAACGGCGATGTAATAAGGATGTCGCCCGAATGGATAAGTTACTGCGTTACAAACTCTGAATATATGGCCGGCGCCGCTCACGGCATGTCGTCGAAAAACTACCTCAATTATCTGCCGCGTGAAAACCGAATTCTCTCGTTTTACGATATCTTCGACAAGGCAAAGACCGGTGATCTAGTAAACCTCATCAGCAAAGAGGCGACTTCGATGGAGCAGATTCTCGGTCCCACCTCCATCTCGGCCCTGCCTTCCGACAACAACTTCTACCACAACGAAGCCGGTGAGATTGTATTCGTCTACCAGCCATACGAAGTGGCGTCATACGCCCAGGGCTACATCATGATACCCTTTTATCCATACGAGCTCTCAAATTATATGACTCCCGAGGGCCTTAAAATCTTTAATCTCCAGGACCTCGAGTAATTTTCATACCACCAAAGCTAAAAATCAGAGGACGAATCATCAGTTCGTCCTCTGATTTTTTTTTATTACTGTCCGCTAAACTTTTTTGAGCATTTGAAAAATTAGGGCTGACAGCT